>DATBIZ010000410.1:0-3436 GCA_036556645.1 Vicinamibacteria bacterium
CTACGGTACCACGCTCATGCGACGGTCACGATGGCGGCGGCGCCGGCCAAGACATTGACCGACGCTCGCCGTTCGTGCTGGTCGGACGCGCCGACTGATCGAGCGCCGACAGGCGACCAGACGTTCTGTTACGGCCCTGTGGCGCCGACCCGCAGGTTCCTGAAAACATGGAGCCGGCGCTCGGACTTGAACCGAGGACCTGCTGATTACGAATCAGCTGCTCTACCGCTGAGCTACGCCGGCTGAGGCGGAAACGGCGGGAAGCCCATCGTAGCAGAGGCGCGCGGGCGAGCCAAGGTGCCTGCGCACGGCCGCCGCACCAACATCAACAAGAACGTCCGTCGCTGACCGCCGTCGGCTACCGGCGCCGGGCGAGCAGCCCGGCCAGCACGCCCGTCGCGAACAGCGCGCCGCCGGCGAGGAGCGGCGTGGCCGTCCAGGTCACTTCGACCAGGTGCCGGCCGGCCGGGACGGGGATGCCGACCACGTGGCCGTCCGCCAGCGCGACCTCGACCGCCGCCCCGTCCACGGTCGCGCGCCAGGCTCCGAAGTAGGATCGCGACCAGACGAGCCGGTCCGGCCCGGACGTCTCCACTTCCGCCCGCAGCGACGAGGCGGACTCGCGCAGCGAGACGAACCGGCCGCCGGCCAGGCGCACGGACGGAGCCGCGCCGTCGAGCGCGTAGAGGCGCACGCCGTGGACGGCGCTCAGCACGCGCGTCTGGCGGTACGGCGCGGCCAGCGCTTCGTCGGTGACCACGTGCGAGACGCCCGCACGCTGCAGGATCGGCGCGCGCTCGGGCCAGGGCCGCTGGTCGAGCGCCCGGCGCACGATACGGTCGGGATCCGAGTAGCTGCCGTCGGGGTCGCGATCGAACGCGTACGGCACGCCGGCGAGCGCGCCGCTGATCGCCCACAGCTCCGGGCCGATCCGCCGCATCACCGCCCGCGTCGTCGGCTCCGGGGGCGGGACGGCGCCGGGCAGCGCGTGCGTGTCCACGCGGATCCTTTCGAACAGGCGGCCCGGGACCGCCGGGGGCGGCGCCAGCGGCCGGTCGAGCACGGCCAGCAGCAGCGGCGCCACCGCCGGGGCCAGCGAGGCCGCCAGGCACGCCGGCAGGAGCGCGGGCGCCGGTCCACGCCTCCCTATAAAGAAGATGACCAGCGCGGCCACGATCCACGCGACCCAGGCCAGCGCGTCCGCTCTCGGCACCCAGGCGACCGCCGCTCCCGCCGCAGCCAGCCCCACGAGCACCGCCGCGCGTGCGCCACGGCCGGGCCGCTCGCGTGCGAACCAGCGGTCGGCCGCGAAGGCCACGACCGGCACCAGGCAGAGGGCGACGACGTACCACCATTTCACCGGGAAGCGGATGCGGCCGCCGGCGGAGAGCAGCGGGTAGAGTTTCTTCGCGAAGGGCAGGTAACGGCCGAGCGAGAGCGCGATCGCGGCCAGCGCGATCGCGTACCAGAGCCCTTCGGGCCCGCGCGCGCGGCCGTGCAGGGCGAGCAGCGCGAGCGTGGCGAGCCCGAGGTGCAGCGTCCACAGGTACGGCGTGTGGTTGTCGTGGAACGCGTGGCCGGTGAAGCCGCCCGCCCCGGCCAGGTCGGGGCGGCCGAACGGGAACGCGACGGCCTGCTCGACCGCGCGCACCGGGTGCACCGAGGTGCCGGTGGCGGTGACGAACGGGAACGGCCGCTGGTCGCGGCTGGAGTCGCCGTAGATCTGCGCGGTCAGGAGCACCTGCGGCGCGGCCAGCAGCGCGCCGAGCGCGAGCCCGCCCGCGACGGCCACGACGCCCCGCCTCGAGCGTGCCAGGGCCACGCGCACGGCCATGAGCAGGAACGTGAGCAGCGCGACGACCGGCTCGCCCGCGAACACCTCGAGCGCCGACCACGCGCCGAGCTCCACGGCCGCGCGCCGCAGGGACCGGCCATCCGCCGTCTCCGCATGCCGGAGCACCTTGGCCGCGGCCGCGAGCACCCAGGGCGCCACCGCCAGCGCCATGCCGGTGTTGTAGAACTTCCAGGCCGAGACGAACACGCCGGAGAGCACGAACGCGACCGCGGCCGTCTCCGCGGCCTCGCGCCCGCAACCTTCCGCGCGCGCCCAGCGCCGGGCGCCCGCGTAGGCGAGCAGCGCCGCCAGCGCGAAGTGCAGACCGAAGGCCACCGGCAGCGGCAGCACGAGGAACAGCAGCGTGTCCGGGAAGAACGTGCCGAAGTTCGGGTTGCCCCCCAGCGGCTGGCCGAACGACGCGTACGGGTTCAGGTACGGGAACTCGCCGCGCCGCAGCGCCTCCACGGTCGCCCACTTGCCGGGCAGGTGCGTCATCGAGGCGTCCTGGTAGGTCACGTTGAGGAAGCCGGCCGCGAGCGGCGCAAGGGCCACGGCCAGGACGATCCGGAGCCAGACGATCGCGCTCACCGCGCCGCCGGCGGGGCCATCTCGCGCGGGTAGACGGCCATCGTCCAGGCGAAGAGCGCGAGATGGAAGAGGGCCACCACGGATGCCGCGGCGCGGATCGGCCCGCGATAGGCGGGCGGAAACAGCGTCGAGCCGGGCTGCAGCGCGGCGTGGTCGAGCACCGCGCGCGCGAGGTCGAGCCCCTGGTTCACCGTCGCGCCGACGGTCAACCCGGCGGCCAGCAGCCAGGCCCGCCGGGAACGGAAGGCGACCAGCGTGGCGAGCACCGCCGCCGGCACCAGGTAGCGCTGGTGCACCTGGGTCGGAAGCATGAAGAACGCGAAGAAGCTGGCCGCCTGCGCGATCACCAGGCCGTGGTCGCTCGGACGGCGCCAGAGCACCGCGAGCAGGAAGCCCATCGCCAGCGCGAAGACGCCGAGGCCGACGTGACGATACGTCACCGGCCCGGCCACGGGGCGATCGTCGCGGCGGGCGACGACCGCGGGCTCTCCGCGCACGGCGATGTCGAGCCGGTCGAGCAGGTACCAGCCGTTGTAGGCCTCCGCGGTGCGGAACGGGTAGTAGCCGATGGCCTCGGTGTACGCGCGCGCCATCCGCGGGCCGGCGCCGGCGGCCAGGTACGGCGCGGCCAGCGCCGCGATCGTGAGCAGGCCGGCCAGGCTCGCCGTCGCCAGCGCGCGCGGTCCCATCCGGCGCCACGTCCACACCGCGGCCGCCGGCAGAGCGACCACGGCGAGCAGCTTGGTCGCGAGCGCGGCGCCGAAGGCGACGCCGGCCCACGCCGCGCGCCGGTTCAGGAGCGCGACCACGCCCGCCGCGAGCAGCAGCGACAGCAGCGCGTCGAACTGGCCCCAGGCTGCCGCGTTGACGAAGAGCGCCGGGCTCAGCACGCTCGCCAGCGCGGCCGCGGACGCCGCGCGCTCGCCTAGCGGCGCGCGCAGGCCGCGCCGGCACAGGGGCACGAACGCCGCGATCGCCAGCAGGCTCGGCAGCTTCAGCAGGGTCACCGCC
>DATBIZ010000411.1:0-4662 GCA_036556645.1 Vicinamibacteria bacterium
GAACCGAAGCGCCTCCACCGCGGAGGCGCGGAGGACGCGGAGGACGCGGAGACGGAAGGGGTCAGGACCGACCCCTTTCGTTCTCCGCGTCCTCTCCGTTTTTCTCCGCGCCTCCGCGGGCTTCCGTTCCGGCCCTCAGCCTCTCCAGGGCCCACCGCGCGTGCTCGCGGACGAGGGGGTCTTCGTCCGCGGCGAGCGTTTCCAGGATCGGCCGCTTCGTCACGTCGCCGGAGTTGCCCAGGGCCACGGCCACGTTCCGCAGCAGGCCGCGGCGCTTCGCGCGCTTGATCGGGCTCCTGCGGAACCGCTCGCGGAACGCGTCCGCGTCGAGCGTCGCCAGCTCGTCGAGCGACGGGGCGTGCAGGCCCTCACGCGGGGAGAACGTTGCGGGCCCGTGGTGGCGGCGGCGGCGGTTCCAGGGGCACACGTCCTGGCAGATGTCGCAGCCGAACACCTGCCGGCCCAGGCCCGCGCGGCGGTCTTCCGGGATCGCGCCCTTCACCTCGATCGTCAGGTAGCTGATGCACCGCGTCGCGTCGAGCACGTAGGGCGCGGGCAGGGCGCCGGTGGGGCAGGCCTCGAGGCAGGCGGTGCAGCTCCCGCACATGTCGGCGCGCGGGGTGTCGGGGAGCAGCTCCAGGTCCAGCACGGCCTCGCCGAGGAAGAACCAGGACCCGTGGTCCGGGTGGAGCAGGCACGTGTTCTTGCCCCAGGCGCCCAGCCCGGCGGCGGCGGCGTAGGCGCGCTCCACGATCGGGCCGGTGTCCACGTAGGTGCGCGCCTCGAGCGGGCCGGCCTCCGCGCGCAGGCGCTCGACCACGCGGTCGAGCATCGCCTTCATCACCTCGTGGTAGTCGTCGCCCCAGGCGTAGCGGGCGATCCAGCCGCGGTCCGGCGCGGCCGCGGTCGAATAGGGCACGGGCGCGTCGTACTGGAGGCCCACGCACAGGATCGAGCGCGCCCACGGGAACGCCGCGCGGAGGTCCGACCGGCGCTGGACCTGGCCCGTCAGGTACGCCATGTCGCCCGCGTAGCCGCGGCCGACCCACTCGGGGAAGAAGGCCAGCTCGCGCGGCGCGTCGGGCGCGGCCACCCCGGCCAGGTCGAAGCCGGCCTCCCGCGCGACCGCCTTGGCCCGGGCGGCGGCGCGGGCGGGATCGCCGGTCACCGGGCCCGCGCGGGGGCGGCCGCGGACGGCCCGGCCGGCTTCCGGCGGCGCGCGCGCGGCGCCGCGATCAGGCCGCGGATCGTCGCGATCTCCGCCTTCCACTTCTCGATGGGGCCCGGCGTCTCCACGACCATCGGGAGGTGGGCGAGGCGCTCGTCGTTGACGATGCGCGCCAGCGCGGCCAGGCCCAGCAGGCCCTCGCCGGCGCGCGCGTGGCGGTCCACGCGGCAGCCGCGCTCGCGGCGCGAGTCGTTCAGGTGCACCGCCTGCACGCGGCGCAGGCCGATCACCGCGTCGAGCTCCTCGATCGTCCGCTCGTAGCCGCGCGGCGTGGCCAGGTCGTATCCGGCGGCCCACAGGTGGCAGGTGTCCAGGCACACGCCCACCCGCCCGCGCTCGGTCACGCCCTCCAGCATCGCCGCGACGTGCTCGAACCGGTGGCCGAGGCACGAGCCCTGCCCGGCGGTGACCTCGAGCAGCACCGTCACCCGCATCCCCTGCGTGCGGGCGAGCACGTCGTTGACGCTGTCCGCGACCGCGCGGTGGCCGCCGGCCTCGCCCGCGCCCAGGTGCGCGCCGGGATGCACGACCACGTGCGGGATGCCGAGCGCGTGACAGCGGGCGACCTCGGCGGCCAGCGTGTCGCGGCTCTGGGCCAGGAAACGCGGGTTGGTGGCGGCCAGGTTCACCAGGTACGAGGCGTGCGCGAGCGCGGCGCCGACGCCGCTGGCCCGATAGGCCTTGCGGAACGCGCGCGCCTCCTCCTCGGACATCTCCCGCGCCTTCCACATCATCTGGTTGCGCGTGAAGACCTGCATCGCGGTGGCGCCCATCTCCACCGCCCGCGCGGGAGCGGTGAAGACGCCCCCGGTGACCGGGACGTGCGCGCCGATCAGCCGCGTCAGGTCCGCACCCGGATGCGCCGGTCGCCGACCCGCAGGAAGAAGCGGCCGCCCTCCTCCTCGAGGTGCTCGATCAGCGCCTGGTGCGGCCCGCGCACGAGCAGCGCGTGGAAGGCTCCGCCGCGCACGCGGCATTCGAAGCGGCCGGTGTCCCGGTTCATGCCCAGGTCGTCGTCCCCCACCGCCTCGACGCTGCCGTCGTCGAGGACCACGCGCGCCTGGCGCGTCCCCTCCTCGAGCACCAGGCGCACCGCCTGGAAGGCCGGACCGCGGACCTCCACCGCCATCCGCTGGGCGCCCTCCACGATGTAGTCCCCGGCCTCCTCGTGGACGAGGTGCGCCTTGAAGTACCGGAGGCTCGGGGGGTGGATCACGTGGAGATCGCCCACCCTCCAGGAGCCGTCCGGGAAGACCCGGAGCCCCTGGGGGATCTCCCAGCGGCGTTTCACGATTCGATATTACCCGGCGCCTATAATCGAAACATGTCCCAGTCCGTCCTGCCGCCGCCGGTCGTGGGCGCGCCGCCCGCCGAGGTGCAGGCGCGCATCACCGAGGCGAAGCGCGCGCTCGGGGACCGACTGGTCATCCTCGGGCACCACTACCAGCGCGACGAGGTGATCCGGCACGCCGACTTCACCGGCGACTCGTTCAAGCTGGCCCAGCACGCGGCCTCGCGCCCCGAGGCCGAGTACATCGTGTTCTGCGGCGTGCACTTCATGGCGGAGTCGGCGGACATCCTCTCCGCGGACCACCAGAAGGTCCTCCTCCCGGACCTGAACGCCGGCTGCACGATGGCCGACATGGCGGACATCGACCAGGTCGAGGACTGCTGGGAGCAGGTGACGGACGTGATCGGCGAGGACATCGTGCCGGTCACCTACATGAACTCGACGGCCACCCTGAAAGACTTCGTCGGCCGCCACGGCGGCGCGGTCTGCACCTCGTCCAACGCGCGCGCCGTGCTCGACTGGGCGTTCCGGCGGAGGCCGCGGGTGCTCTTCTTCCCCGACCAGCACCTCGGCCGCAACACCGGCTACCGGATGGGCATCCCGCTCGGGAAGATGCCGCTCTGGGACCCCTACGAGCCGCGCGGGGGTCTCGAGGCGAAGGACGTCGAGGGCGCGCGCGTGCTGCTCTGGAAGGGCCACTGCTCGGTGCACAACCGCTTCACGCCGGACATGGTGGACCGCCGCCGCGAGCAGATCCCCGGGGTCAAGGTGATCGTGCATCCCGAGTGCCGGTTCGAGGTCGCCCAGAAGGCCGACGCGATCGGCTCCACCGAGGGGATCATCAAGACGATCGCGGAGAGCCCGGTCGGCTCGAAGTGGGCGGTGGGGACCGAGCTGAACCTCACCAACCGCCTGGCGCGGGACGTGGCGCCCGAGCGCGAGGTCGTGAGCCTGGACGACTGCTTCTGCGTGTGCAGCACCATGTTCCGCATCGACCCGCCGCACCTGCTCTGGGCGCTCGAAGGGCTGCTCCAGGGCCAGGTGCGCAACCAGGTGAAGGTCCCGCCGCGCATCGCCGAGGGCGCGCGGGTCGCGCTCGACCGGATGCTGTCGATCCGCTGACCGCCGCGAGGGCGGTGTCGGGATTCTGCTTGACACTCCCGCCCGTCACCGCATAATTGGACCCTGGTTGGCTTTGACGCGCAGCGCGAACGCTTGGGCGGAGCGGGTCGGATGGACAGCCTGTGGGCGACGGTCGATCAGCTGATTCACGACCTCGGGGCGATCCGCGCGTTCATTGACGAGGCCCACACGGTCCCCGAAGCGTCCTCGAGCCCCCAGGTGGTCAGCGTCCGTGGAGCGATGGACGAGGCCACTACCGCGATCACGCGCATCCTCGACGGCCACGGCGACGACCGGCGCGTCGTCGAAGAGGCCTGGCAGGCGATCGCACGAGCGCAGGACGCCGTGCGCGCCGCCCGCGTGCTCGTCGTGCGCGCCCGCGCCGCAGGTGAAACGGCCGCCGCGCAGAAGGTGCAGGCCCGCGCGCAGAGCACGCGTGCCCGCGGGCAAGCGGACCTCCTCCACGAGCAGAGGGCACGGCTGCGGCAGCCGCGGTGGGTGCCCGGCGCGGCCCCTGCTCCACCGGATGACACGCCGGACGGCTGAGCGCGCGCGCGGACCTCAGCGCGGCGGCGGGGCGTAGAGGACGACACCGAACACCTTGCCGTCGCCATCGTGCGTCGGCACCGCGGCGAAGGCCATGGGCAGGCCCTCCGCGGTTGGCTCGCCCGGGCCGCCGGCGGCGATCAGCGAGGCGCGATCGTTCCGGAAGGCCTCCTGCGCCCCTTGGAGGACTGTCGGCAGGTTCGCCGCCAGGCACACCTCCGCGAGCGAGCGCCCGACGGTCGCTCCGCCGAGGACGGCGGCCGCCGTCTCGTTGGCGGTCTCCACCTGCAGCCCCGGGCCGCGCAGCACGACGATCGCGAAAGGGGCGTGGCTCACGATCTCGCCCAGCCGGGCGCGCTCGAGGGCCAGCGAGCGCATGGTCTCCTGGAGGTCGGCGGTGCGTGCGCCGAGCTCCTCGTTGGTGGCCTCCAGCTCCTCGTTCGTCGCCTGCAGCTCTTCGTTGTTGGTCTCCAGC
>DATBIZ010000412.1:0-1596 GCA_036556645.1 Vicinamibacteria bacterium
GTTCCGCGAGGCCGCGCGCCTCGACCCGAAGCTCGCGATGGCGTATTGGGGACAGGCGCTGGTGCTCGGCCCGAACATCAACGCGGTGATGGCGCCCGAAGACGAGCCGAAGGCGTACGCGCTCGCGCAGAAGGCGGTCGCGCTGAAGAAGGGCGCCTCCGAGCGGGAGAAGGCCTACATCGACGCGCTCGCCCAGCGCTACTCCGGGCAGGCCGCCGACCGCGCCGCCCGCGACCGCGCCTACGCGGACGCGATGCGCGAGGTGGCCCGCCGGTTCCCCGGCGATCTCGACGCGGCCTCGCTGTTCGCGGAATCGCTGATGGACCTGCGGCCCTGGGCCTACTGGGCGCCGGACGGGACGCCGTACCCGGGGACCGAGGAAGCGGTGGCGACGATCGAGCGCGTGCTGGCGAAGAACCCGAACCATCCGCTCGCCCTCCACCTCTACATCCACGCGGTGGAGGCCCACGAGCCGGAGAAGGCCGAGGCCGCCGCGGACCGGCTGCTGCCGCTGGTGCCCGGCGCCGGCCACCTGGTCCACATGCCCGGCCACATCTACATGCGCGTGGGCCGCTACGCGGACGCGTCCGCCGCCAACGAGCAGGCGATCCTGGCCGACGAGGACTACATCACGCAGTGCCGCGCGCAGGGGCTGTACCCGATGGGGTACTACCCGCACAACATCCACTTCCTCTGGTCGTCCGCGACCATGGAAGGGCGCGCGCAGAAGGCCATCGACTCCGCGCGCAAGGTGGCGGCGAGCGTCACCGACGAGGCGATGAAGGAGATGCCGTTCATGGCCGGCTTCCGGGTGGTGCCCTACTACGCGTTGACGCGGTTCGGCCGCTGGGAGGAGATGCTGGCCGAGCCGGCCCCCCCGGACAACCTCTACCTGACCGGCACCTGGCACTACGCGCGGGGCATCGCCCTGGCGGCCAAGGGGCGGCTCGAGGAGGCGGACAAGGAGCTGGCGGAGGTCCGGCGGATCGCGGCCGACGCCTCGCTCAAGTTCAACCTGTTCTCTCCGAACACCGCCGACCAGATCTTCGCCATCGCGCCCGAGGTGCTGGCCGGCGACATCGCGGCGCGGCGCAAGGAGTACGAGCGCGCCATCCCGCACCTGGAGCGGGCGGTGCGGCTCGAGGATGCGCTCGTCTACACCGAGCCGTCCGAGTGGCACTACCCGCCGCGCCAGATCCTGGCCGACGTGCTCTTGCAGGCGGGCCGCCCGGCCGAAGCCGCCACCGTCTACTGGGCCGACCTCAAGCGGAACCCCGACAACGGCTGGTCGCTCCACGGCCTCTCCCTGGCGTTGCGCGCGCAGGGCAAGGCCGACGAGGCGGCGGTGGTCGAGAAGAGGTTCGAGAAGGCGTGGGGCAAGGCGGACGTGAAGCTCTCCGCGTCGCGGTTCTGAGACCGGTCCGGGGACGCCGCCGGAACACACGAGGCACAGACATGAAGAGAACCGCCGTCGTACGGATGCTCGGTGCGGCCGTGATCGCCGCGGCCACGGCCGCCGGCGCGTTCGCGGACCCGCCGCTGCCGACCGCTTCGGCCGAGTCGCAGGGCTTCTCGCCGCCGCGGCTCGAGCGGTTG
>DATBIZ010000413.1:0-7505 GCA_036556645.1 Vicinamibacteria bacterium
GCCGCCGGCGAGGGCATCCTCTCGGACGAGGGCACCGACGCGTTCGAGCGCGCGCTGCGCCAGCCGCTGCCGCACGTGCTCGTGTCGACGATCGACCTGTTGGCCCGCCTGTCGCGCTACCGGGCCGCGGCGGCGGCGGAGGCCGCCCCCGCGCGCGAGGCGGCACCGGCCGCGGCCGCCGCCTGGGCCAAGGCGCGGCACCGCCGTCCAGACCTGGCGGGCCCCTATGTCGCGCCACGCGACGAGGTCGAGCAGGCGGTCGCGGACATCTGGCAGGAGCTGCTCGGCTTCGAGCAGGTCGGCGTCCACGACGGCTTCTTCGACCTGGGCGGGCACTCGCTGCTCGCCACGCAGGTGATCAACCGGCTGCGCCAGGCGTTCCAGGTGTCGCTGCGCCTGCAGACGCTGTTCGACGGGCCGACCGTGGCGGAGCTGGCGGCGGCGCTGGTCGCCGGCGAGGAGCAGCCCGGACAGGTGCGCGCGATCGCGCAGCTGCTGCGTGCGGTCGAGAGCCTGCCGGAGGACGAGGTGGACCGGCTGCTCGACGCGCAGGGCACGGCGGCGGGGTCCGCGCCGTGAGCGAGGGGAACGCGGCGGGCAGCGCGCTGGCCGCGAAGAAGCGGGCGCTGCTCGCGCAGATGATGAAGGAGCGCGGGCTGCAGGGCTCGTCCGCGCAAACGGTGCCGCGCCGCGGCGACGGCTCCGGCCGCCCGCTCTCCTTCGCGCAGCAGCGGCTGTGGTTCCTGGACCAGCTCGAGCCGGACAGCCCGCGGTACAACGTGTTCAGCGCCTACCGGCTCCAGGGCCGCGTGGACGCGGCCGCGCTCGGGCGCAGCCTGACCGAGCTGACGCGGCGCCACGAGCTGCTGCGCGCCCGCTTCGAGCCGCGCGACGGCCAGCCGCACCAGCAGCTCCGCGCCCTGGAGCCCTTCCCGCTCCTGGTCGAGGACCTCCGCGCGCGCCCGGCCGCGGAGCGGGAGACCGAGGCGCGCCGCCTGGCGCTCGCGGAGGCGCGGAGGCCGTTCGACCTCGCCCGCGGGCCGCTGCTGCGAGGGACGCTCCTCACCCTCGAGGACGCCGAACACGCGCTGCTGCTGACGATGCACCACATCGTCGCCGACGGGTGGTCGGTGGGCGTGCTCGGCCGCGAGCTGTGGACGCTCTACGAGGCGTTCCGCCGCGGCGCGGCCTCTCCTCTCCCCGAGCCGGAGCTGCAGTACGCCGACTTCGCGGCCTGGCAGCGGGCGACGCTGCAGGGCGAGTGGCTCGAGCGGCAGCTCGCGTACTGGCGCGGGCGGCTCGCGGGCGTGGCCACGCTGGAGCTGCCCACCGACCGGCCACGTCCCGCGGTGCCGGGGTTCGAGGGCGCGTGGCAGGCGCGCCCACTCGCGCCGGGCCTCCTCGACGGGTTGAAGGCGGCCGGCCAGGCCTCGGGCGCCACGCTGTACATGACCCTGCTCGCCGGCTTCGCCGCCTGGCTCTCGCGGTGGTCCGGCCAGGCCGACGTCGCGGTGGGCTCGCCGATCGCGAACCGCACGCGGGCGGAGCTCGAAGGGCTGGTCGGCCTGTTCGCGAACACGCTGGTGATGCGGGTGGACCTCTCCGGCGACCCGTCCTTCCGCGAGCTGCTCGCGCGTGTGCGCGAGGTGGCGCTGGGCGCCTACGCCCACCAGGACGTCCCGTTCGAGCGCCTGGTCGAGGAGCTGAACCCGGAGCGCCAGCTCAGCCGCTCGCCGTTGTTCCAGGCCGCGCTGGTGCTCGACGCGGGGTCCGGAGCGACCGCGCCCCTGCGGCTGGGGGAGCTGGCCGTCTCGCCCGGCGGCCTCGACAACCGGGTCTCGAAGTTCGACCTGACCCTCACCGTGGTGGACGCGGAGCCGGCCCTGCTCGCGCTCGAGTACAGCACGGAGCTCTTCGAGCCGGCCACCGTCGCGCGCATGCTCGAGCAGCTCGAGCGGCTGCTCGCCGCCGGCCTCCAGGCGCCCGACCGCCCCCTCTCGGCGCTCCCGCTGCTCACGCCGGGCGAGGAGCACGCGCTGCAGGCGTGGAACCAGACCGCCCGCGACTACCCCGTCCGCTGCGTGCATGCGCTGTTCGAGGAGCAGGTCGAGCGCACGCCGGACGCGGTGGCGCTCGCGTTCGAGTCGGCGACGCTCACCTATCGCGAGCTGGACCAGCGCGCCAACCGCCTGGCCCATCGCCTGCGCGCCCTCGGCGTGGGGCCCGAGGCCCGCGTCGGCATCTGCATGGAGCGCTCGCTCGAGATGGTGGTGAGCCTGCTCGCCGTGCTGAAGGCGGGGGGCGCCTACGTCCCCCTCGACCCCGGCTATCCCGAGGACCGCCTCGGGTTCATGCTCGCGGATTCGGGCGTCTCCGTGCTGCTGACGCAGGCGCGCCTGGCGCCGCGCCTGCCCGGACACGCGGCGGCGGTGGTGGCCGTGGACGCGGAGGCGGACGCGCTCGCCCGGCTGCCCGCGATCAACCGCGACGGCGGCGCGCGCCCGGACAACCTCGCGTACGTGATCTACACCTCGGGGTCCACCGGCCGCCCCAAGGGCGCGATGAACCAGCACGGCGCCGTGTGCAACCGGCTGCTCTGGATGCAGGAGCAGTACCGGCTCGGTCCCGACGACCGCGTGCTCCAGAAGACCCCGTTCAGCTTCGACGTCTCCGTCTGGGAGTTCTTCTGGCCGCTGATGGTCGGAGCGCGGCTGGTGATCGCGCGCCCGGAAGGGCACCGCGACGCCGCCTACCTGGCCCGCCTGATGGCGGACGAGCGGATCACCACCGTGCACTTCGTGCCCTCGATGCTCCGCCAGTTCCTCGAGGAGCCGTCGGCGGCGGAGGCGGCGGCCCTGCGGCGCGTGATCTGCAGCGGCGAGGCGCTGCCCCACGACCTGCAGGAGCGCTTCTTCTCGCTGATGGCGGCGGAGCTGCACAACCTCTACGGCCCGACGGAGGCGGCCGTGGACGTGACCTGCTGGCCGTGCCGGCGCGGCGACGAGCGGCACGTCGTGCCGATCGGCCGGCCGATCGCGAACACGCAGGCGCACGTGCTCGACGCGCGCCTGCGCCCGGTGCCCCTGGGCGCGGTGGGCGAGCTGTTCCTGGGAGGCGTGCAGGTGGGCCGCGGCTATCTCGGCCGGCCGGACCTGACCGCCGAGCGCTTCGTGCCCGACCCGTGCGGGGACCGACCGGGCGCCCGGCTCTACCGCACCGGCGACCTCGCGCGCTGGCTGCCGGACGGCAGCGTCGAGTACCTGGGCCGCGTGGACTTCCAGGTGAAGGTGCGCGGCTTCCGCATCGAGCTCGGCGAGGTCGAGGCCGCGCTGCTGGCCCACCCCGCGGTCATGGACGCGGTGGTGGTCGCGCGCGAGGACCGCCCCGGCGACCAGCGCCTGGTCGCGTACCTGGTCGGGCCGGCTCCCGCCGGGGAGCTGAGGCGGCACCTGCTCGGCCGGCTGCCCGAGTACATGGTTCCCTCCGCCTTCGTCACGCTTCCCGCGCTGCCCCTGAGCCCGAACGGGAAGGTGGACCGCCGCGCGCTGCCCGCGCCCGGAGACGGCGGCCTCGCGCCGCGCGGCGGCGTGCTGCGCACGCCGTCGGAAGAGGCGCTGGCCGCGATCTGGGAAGGCGTGCTGCGCCGCGCGCCGGTGGGGCCCGACGACAACTTCTTCGAGCTCGGCGGGCACTCGCTGCTCGCCACCCAGGTGATCGCGCAGGTGCGCAAGACCCTCGGCGCCGAGCTGCCGCTGCGCGCGATGTTCGAGGCGCCCACGGTGCGGGCGCTGGCCGCCCGCGTGGACGCGGCGCGCCGCGAGGAGCCCGCGCTGCCCGCGATCGAGCCGGTCCCGCGCGACGGCCCCCTGCCGCTCTCCTTCGCGCAGGAGAGGCTCTTCTTCCTGGACGGGCTCGGCGCCGGGTCCGTCTACCACGTGCCCCTCGCGCTGCGCCTGCGCGGGCCGCTCGACGAGGCCGCGCTCCGGGCGAGCCTCGCCGCGCTGGTGCGCCGGCACGAGGCCCTGCGCACGCGCGTCGTCGCCGAGGGCGGGCGCGCGCGGCAGGTCGTGGACGACGCGGCCGGGGTGGACCTCGCGCGCGAGGACCTCACGGGCGCCGCGGGGGAGGAGCGCGAGGCGGCACTCCGGTCGAGGGTCGCGGACGAGGTCGCGCGCCCCTTCGACCTCGCGCGCGCGCCGTTGATGCGCGCGCGGCTGCTGCGCCTGGGCGAGGACGACCACGCGCTGGTGCTGACGTTCCACCACGTGGTCAGCGACGCCTGGTCGCTCGGCATCGTGCTGCGCGAGCTCGCGGAGCTCTACCGCGCGCACCGCCGTGGCGAGGCGGCGGCGCTTCCGCCCCTGCCGGTCCAGTACGCCGACTACGCGGCCTGGCAGCGCCGATGGCTCACCGACGCGGCGCTCGCCGAACACGTCGACTACTGGCGCCGCACGCTCTCCGGCGTCAGCGTGCTGGACCTGCCCACGGACCGTCCCCGCACCGGCGACCCGGGCTTCGCGGGCGGCTGCGAGGCGGTGGCCTGGCCGCCCGAGCTGCTGGCGTCGGTCCGCGAGCTGGGCCGGCGGGAGGGCGCGACCCTGTTCATGGCGCTGCTGGCCGCCTTCCAGGCCGTGCTGCAGCGGTGGGCGGGCCAGGACGACGTGGCGGTGGGCACGCCGATCGCGGGGCGCACGCGCAGCGAGACCGACGGGGTGGTCGGGCTGTTCGTGAACACGCTGGTGATGCGCACCGGCCTCGGCGGGGACCCCACGTTCCGCGAGCTGCTCGCGCGCGTGCGGACGGTCGCGCTCGAGGCCTACGACCACCAGGACCTGCCGTTCGAGCGGCTGGTGGAGGAGCTGCGGCCCGAGCGCGACCTGGACCTGAACCCGCTCTTCCAGGTGATGTTCGCGCTGCAGAACGCGGGCACGGGCCGGGTGGCGCTGGACGATCTCGCGGTCTCGCCGGCGGATCTCGCGGTGCGCACGACGCACTTCGACCTGGAGCTGCACGCGCACGAGCAGGAGGGCGGCGGCCTCCTCGCGGCGGTGACCTACCGCCGCGACCTGTTCGACGCCGGCACCGTGCGGCGCCTGCTCGGCCACCTGGGCACGCTGCTCGCCGCGGCGGCCGCCGATCCGGGACGCCGCCTGTCCGCGCTCCCGCTGCTCGCCGAGGCCGAGGAGCGCCAGCGCGCGCGGTGGAACCAGACCGCCGCCGTGGTGCCGCCAGACCGGACCGTGGTGGACCTCTTCGCCGCGGAGGCGGGCCGGGCGCCGCAGGCGCTGGCCGTCGCGGCCGGCGGCGCCACGGTGACCTACGGAGAGCTGGAGGCGCGCGCGAACCGGCTGGCGCGCCGGCTGCGCGCGATCGGCGTCGGCCGCGAGGTCGTGGTCGCGATCTGCGCGGAGCGCTCGATCGAGATGGTGCTCGGCGCGCTGGCCGTGGTGAAGGCCGGCGGCGCCTACCTGCCGCTGGACCCCAGCTACCCCGCGGAGCGCCTCGCGTACATGCTGGAGGACTCGCGCGCGCCGGTGGTGCTGGCGCAGGAGCAGGTGCGCGCGACGCTGCCCCCCACGACGGCCCGCGTGCTCGTGCTGGACGCCGAGGCCGCCGCGTTCACCCACGAAGACCCGGGCCCGCTCGGCCACGCGCCCGCCGCGGACGACCTCGCCTACGTGATCTACACCTCCGGCTCGACCGGGCGCCCGAAGGGGGTCGCGCTCGCGCACCACGGGCTGCTCAACCTCGCGCTCTGGCACGCAGAGGCCTACGCGGTGGCGGCGGCCGACCGCGCCACGCAGGTGGCCTCGCCGGCCTTCGACGCGTCGGTCTGGGAGATCTGGCCCTACCTGATCCGCGGCGCGAGCCTGCACGTGCCGAGCGAGGAGACGCGGCTCTCCGCACCGCGCCTGCTGTCCTGGCTGCGCGACGAGGGCATCACGCACACGTTCCTGCCCACGCCGCTGGCCGAGGCCGTGCTGAAGGAGCCGGACGTCGCGGATCTCCCGCTCCGCTGGCTGCTCACCGGCGGCGACAAGCTCCACCGCGTGCCGGCGCGTGCGCTGCCCTTCCGGCTCGTGAACCACTACGGGCCGACCGAGAGCACGGTGGTCGCCACCTGCGCCGAGGTGGCGCCCGGCGAGCCGCTCGACCCGCCGATCGGGCTCCCCATCGCGAACACCTGCGCGCACGTGCTCGATGCGCGGCTGCGGCCCGTGCCCGCCGGCGTCCGCGGGGAGCTCTACGTCGGGGGGATCGGCCTGGCGCGCGGTTATCTGGGCCGGCCGGACCTGACCGCGGAACGGTTCGTGCCCGACCCCCTGTCCGCCGAGCCGGGCGCGCGCCTCTATCGCACCGGCGACGTGGTGCGGCGGCTGGCGGACGGGCGGCTCGAGTTCCTCGGCCGCGCGGACGACCAGGTGAAGCTGCGCGGCTACCGCATCGAGCTGGGCGAGATCGAGTCGGTGCTGGGCGCGCACCCCGCGGTGGGCGGGGCGGCCGCGGTGGTGCGCGAGGACGACGGAACGCGGCGGCTGGTCGCCTACGTGACGCCGCGCGACGGGCAGCCGGTCCCCCTCGAGCACCTGCGCAGCCACCTGCGCGAGCGGCTCCCCGCCTACATGGTGCCGTCCGCGCTGGTCGTGCTGCCGGCGCTGCCGGTGAGCCCGAACGGGAAGGTGGACCGCCGCGCCCTGCCCGCGCCGGCCGAGCCGGGCGCGGGCCGCGACTCGTACGAGGCCCCGCGCACGCCGGCCGAGACGGTGCTGGCCCGGGTGTGGGCGGAGGTGCTGCGGGTGGACCCGGTCGGGATCCGCGACAACTTCTTCGAGCTGGGCGGCGATTCGATCCTGAGCCTCCAGGTGGTGGCGCGCGCGGGCGAGGCCGGCCTGCGGCTCTCCTTGAAGCAGGTGTTCCAGCACCAGACCATCGCCGAGCTGGCGGAGGTGGCGGGCACCGCCGCGGAGATGGACGCCGAGCAGGGGCCGGTGGCGGGCGAGGCGCCGCTGACCCCGATCCAGCGCTGGTACCTCTCGCCGGGGAGGGAGGCGCCCGCGCACTTCAACCAGGCCGTGCTGCTCGAGCTGCGGCGGCCGGTGCCCGCGGACGTGCTCGCGCGGGCGGTGGCCGCGGTCGAGGCGCACCACGACGCGCTCCGCATGCGTTTCGCGCCGGGCGCCTCGGGCTGGACGCAGCGGCTGTCCGAGCCCGGCGGCGAGGCGCCGTTCGCGCAGGTGGACCTCTCGTCGGTCGCGCCGGAGGAAAGGCCCGCGGCGACGCTCGCCGCGTGCGAGCGCGCGCAGCGCAGCCTGGACCTCGAGCGCGGGCCGCTCGGCCGGCGCGACCGACGAGAGGTCCACCTGCGCGAACGGCGCCTCGCCCCCCGGCTCGGACAGCCGCTGCGTCCAGCCCGAGGCGCCCGGCTCGAAACGCATGCGGAGCGCGTCGTGGTGCGCCTCGACCGCGGCCACCGCCCGCGCGAGCACGTCCGCGGGCACCGGCCG
>DATBIZ010000414.1:0-5745 GCA_036556645.1 Vicinamibacteria bacterium
GCCTGCTGCCGTTCCTGGTCGTGTTCCAGGTGGCCGGGGTGTTCGCCCTCAAGCGCTACTACGCGACCTACGGCGGCCGCCGCGTGATCGACCGCGCGGTGCTGAAGGCCCCCGTGATCGGCGTGCTGATGCAGAAGATCGCGGTGGCGCGGTTCTGCCGCACCCTGGCCACCCTGATCTCCTCGGGCGTGCCCATTCTGGACGGGCTCGAGATCACCGCCCGCACCTCCGGCAACGCGATCATCGAGGACGCGATCATGATGGTCCGCAAGGGCGTGGAGAGCGGCCTCACCGTCGCGCAGCCGCTCAAGGAGAGCGGCGTGTTCCCGCCCATGGTCGTGCAGATGATCGGCGTCGGCGAGCAGACGGGCGCCCTCGACGCGATGCTGGGCAAGATCGCCGACTTCTACGAGGAGGAGGTGGACCAGGCGGTGGCCAACCTCCTCACCCTGATGGAGCCGGTGATGATCCTGTTCCTGGGCACCACCGTCGGCGGCATCGTCATCAGCATGTACCTGCCGCTGTTCGACCTGATCAGCAAGCTGACCTAGGGCGCGGACGGCCGGCCGGCAGGGGCGCATGAGGGACGCCATCCTGGAGCAGCGGCTCAAGCAGCTCATGCTGTTCCGGGTGGTGATGATCACCACCCTCCTCCTGATCGCCATCTCCGTGGAGGCGGTCTCGGAGACGCTCCTGCCGGCCAACCCGCTCTACTTCCTGATCGCCGGCACCTACGGCCTCACCATCCTGTACGTGGTCGGCCTGCGGCTGCGGGTCAGCGCGCAGGCGCAGGTCTACGTCCAGGTGGTGGCGGACCTGCTCACGATCACCGGGCTCGTCTACCTGACCGGCGGCACCGTCTCGCGCGCGGGCTTCATGCTGCTCTACCCGATGTCGGTGCTGGCCGGCGGCGTGCTCTCGTCGCACCGCCGGGCGGGCGTGCTGCTGGCCGGGGTGGCCGCGCTGCTCTACGGTTCGCTGCTGGCGGCGGCCCGTTTCGGCGTGATCCCCACCGCCGGGCTCACGGACGTGGTGACGATGCCCGCCAACCAGCTCGTGTACTCGGTGTTCGTGACCCTGGTCGCGTGCCTGCCCGTGGCCTTCATCGGGTCGCACCTCTCCGAGAACCTGCGCACGGTCGGCGCGCAGCTCGAGGAGGCGGCCGAGGAGGCGGCGGGGCTGCGCGAGCTGAACCAGGTCATCGTCAACAGCCTGCAGAGCGGCCTGATCACCACCGACGACGGCGGCCGCATCCTGTACGTCAACCGCTTCGGTGAGGCGATCCTGGGCCGGACGCTGGCGCAGGTGCGCGGGCGCGCCGTGCGCGAGGTCTTCGGATCCTGGCTGCTCGAGGGCAGCGCGCTGCAGGCGCGGGCGCGCGCGCGGGCGCTGGCGCGGCTGGAGCTGACCTACCAGCGGCCGGACGGCATGGTGCTCGACCTCGGCATCTCGGTCTCGCCGCTGGCCACCTCGGACCCGGAGGCGGGCGCGTGTCTGCTGAGCTTCCAGGACCTGACCGAGATCAAGCGGCTCGAGCGCGAGGTGCAGATCAAGGAGAAGCTGGCGGCGGTGGGCGAGATGGCCGCGCAGCTCGCGCACGAGATCCGCAACCCGCTCGGCTCGATCAGCGGCTCGGCCCAGGTCCTGCTCGGCGAGCCGAACATCTCCGCGGACCAGGAGCAGCTCCTGCGCATCATCACCAAGGAGTCGCGCCGGCTGTCCGACACCCTGAACCAGTTCCTGTTCCAGGCGCGCCCGATGCCCGCGGCGGCGGGGCCGGTGGACGTGGGGCGGCTGCTGGAGGAGGCGGTGACGCTGCTGAGGAACGGCTCCGAGGTCAAGCCGGGCCACCGGATCACGTTCGAGGCCGCCGGCGGCCCCCTGGTGTGCGTCGCCGACCCGGACCAGATCACCCAGGTGTTCTGGAACCTGGCCCGCAACGGGCTCGAGGCGATGCCGGAAGGAGGGTTGCTCGCGGTGTCGGTCAGCGCCCGCGGCCCCGACGTGGTCCTGCGCGTGCGCGACCACGGCCGCGGCATGCGGCACGAGGAGCAGCGGCAGGTCTTCGAGCCGTTCCAGTCGCGCTCGCCGATGGGCACCGGGCTCGGGCTCGCGATCGTCTACCGGATCGTGCGCGAGCACAAAGGGGACATCGGCATCCGCAGCGTCCCCGGGCAGGGTACGGAGGTCGAGGTGCGCCTGCCGCGCGTGCCCATGCGCGAGCCCGCGCTGGCGGCCGCCGGCACCCCGCGGTGAACGCCGCTCTCCGGCCGGCTGTCCTGGCCCGGTACCCGGACCGCGTCACCGCGGCGGCGCTCTTCGCGCTGGTCGTCCTGCTCTTCGCGCCGGCCGTGTTCGGCGGCCGCGTCTTCTTCCAGCGCGACATCCACGCCTACTGGCATCCGCACGTCGAGAACGCGGTGCAGGCGGTCGCGGAAGGAGGATGGCCGACGTGGACGCCCTACGTGGCGTTCGGCCGGCCGTTGCTGGCCGACCCGAGTCTCCAGCTCTTCTACCCGCCGACCTGGCTGAACCTGCTCGTGCGGCCGAGCGTCTACTACACGCTGTTTGCGGTCGGGCACGTCTGGGCCGCGGGGGTCGGGGCCTACGCGCTCGCGCGCGCGCTGGGCGCGGGCGCGCTGGGCGCGGCGCTGGCCGGGGCGGCCTACGCCTTCTCCGGCCCCCTGCTCTCGGCGGTGAACCTGTTCCACCATTTCGCGGGCGCCGCCTGGATGCCCTGGGTGCTCGTGATGGTGGAGCGGGCGCTCCGCGGCCCGACCCGTGGCCGCGCCCTCGCGCTGGGCGCGGTGGCGGCCGGCCAGGCTCTGGCCGGCTCCGCCGACCTCTGCCTGCTCACCGGGACCGCCGCGGCGCTGCGCGCGCTGCGGTTCGTCGCGGCCGGCCGCGGGCCCTTCCGGCCGCGCGTGGCCGGACCGGCGCTCGCGGGCGCGATCGCGCTCGCGCTCGCGGCCGGGCTCGGCGCCGTGCAGTGGGTGCCGGCGCTGGCGTTGCTGCGGCAGGGCGTCCGCGCCTCGCAGGACGTGCTGGTGAGCAGCGCGTGGTCGGTCCACCCGGTCAGCCTGGCCGACCTGCTGGTGCCGCGCCTGGTCGGCGAGCTGTCGCTCGGACCGGCGTGGCGGATGGAGCTGTTCGACGGCCGGGGCCCGCTGCTCGCGTCGCTGTACCTCGGCGCGGCGTCGGTGCCGCTGGTGGTGCTCGCCCTCGCCGGCGGCGCGCACCCGGTGCGCGGCTGGGCGGCCCTGGGGCTCGCGTTCTTCCTCGTCGCCGCGCTCGGCCGGCACACGCTCCTGTACCCGGTGATCGCGTCGTTCCCGCCGTTCTCGCTGCTGCGCTATCCGGCGAAGTACATGCTGCCGGCCGCGCTCTTCTGGGCGCTGCTGGCGGGACGCGGCCTCGATGTCTGGTCCACGCTCGCGGCGAACCGCCGCCGCCCGGTGGCGGCCGCGGCCGCCGGCAGCCTGCTTCTCGCGGGGATCCTCGCCGCGGTCGCCCTCCTGCCGGCGCTGGCGGCCGCGCGGGCGAAGCTGTGGACGAGCGCCGCGCTCCTGGCGGTGGCGGCGGCGGTGATCGCGTGGCCGACGCGCTCGCCGGCGGGCCGGCGGGTGATCGCCGCGGCCGCGGTCACGCTCGCGGTCGCGGACCTCGCGCTCGCCGGACGCGACGTCAACCCGCTCGGGGCGCGCGCGCTCGCCGACTACCGCCCACCGGTGGTGGCGGACATGTTGGCGGCCGCCCGCGAGCCGCGCGCCTACGTGCGGCAGGAGACCGCGGACCGGATGAACGAGCTGCTGGTGCGCGGGCCGGGCGGGTGGGACTCGGAGCAGGGCTGGACGCTGGGGACGCAGGACCTGATGGTGCCGCCGGCGGGTGCGCGCTGGCGCATCGCCGGCAGCTACGACGGCGATTTCACCGGGCTGGCCGCGCCCGCGCTCTCCGTGTTCAGCTACGTGCTGCCGTCGCTGGAGACCGACCCGCTCGGGGTCCGCCTGCTGCAGATGGGCGCGGTCACGCACGTGACGTCGCTGCGCGAGCGGCCGTTCGCCGGCCTCCAGCCGCGGAAAGCGTTCCCGTCGGTCTTCTTCGTGCCGGTGCGGCTCTTCACGGTGCCCGACCCGCTCCCGCGCGTCTACGCGGTCGGCGGCGCGCGCGTGGCCGCCGACGACATCGTGATCCGCGCGATCAACGATCCCACCTTCGACCCGCGGCGCGAGGTGGTGCTCCCGCCGGGAAGCGCCGTGCACCCCCCGCCCGAGGGCTGGCGGGGCGTGGCGACGGTCGCCGGGCGCCGCATGGACCGGCTGGGAGTCGAGGTGGAGACCAACGGTCCCGCCTGGCTGGTCGTGGTGGAGGCCTGGGAGCCCGGATGGCGCGCGCTCCTCGACGGCCGGGAGGCGGACGTGCTCCGCGCCAACGGCCTGTTCCGCGCGGTGGCGATCCCGGCCGCGGGCCGGCACCGCGTGGAGCTGACCTACGTCCCGCCGGGCCTGCGCACCGGCGTGGCCCTCACCACGGTGGCCGCCGCCGCCGGCATCGCGGCCGCCGCCTGGCCGCGCGGGGGCGGGCCCGCGCACGAGCGGGCGGGCGCATGAAGCGGATCCTGGTCGTGGACGACGAGGCCTCGATGCGCGAGATGCTCGGGATCATGCTGCGCAAGGAGGGCTTCGAGGTGCTCCTCACCGAGAGCCGCACGCAGGCGGCGGCGGTGCTGGCCAAGGGCGCCGTGGACATGGTGATCACCGACGTCAAGCTCCCCGACGGCGACGGCATCGAGATCCTGCGCCACGTCAAGGCCGCGGCCCCGGAGACCGTGGTGCTGGTGATGACCGCGTTCGGCTCCACGCAGACCGCGGTGGCCGCCTTGAAGCTCGGCGCGCACGACTACCTGGTCAAGCCGTTCGACGTGGACGAGCTGAAGGTGGTGGTGCGCAACGCGCTCGAGAAGCAGCAGCTCCAGGAGGAGAACCTGCTGCTGAAGGCGGAGTTCCGCACGCAGCACGGGCTCGACCGCATGGTCGGCGTGTCGCCGGCCATGGTGGCGCTGTTCAACATGGTGCGCTCGATCGCCACCACCAACTCCACGGTCCTGATCACCGGCGAGAGCGGCACGGGCAAGGAGCTGGTGGCCAAGGCCATCCACGCCCTGTCGCACCGCAAGGACGCCCCGTTCGTCTCGATCAACTGCGGCGCGCTGCCCGAGAACCTGCTCGAGAGCGAGCTGTTCGGCCACATGAAGGGCGCCTTCACCGACGCGCACCAGAACAAGAAGGGCCTGTTCGAGGCCGCGCACCGCGGCACGCTGATGCTCGACGAGGTGGGGGAGACGCTGCCCAGCCTGCAGGTCAAGCTGCTGCGGGTGCTCCAGGAGAAGAAGATCCGGCGCGTCGGGGGCACCGACGAGATCGAGGTGGACGTGCGCGTCGTCGCCGCCACGAACCGGCCGCTCGACCGCCTGGTGCAGGAGGGCCGCTTCCGCGAGGACCTGTTCTACCGCCTGAACGTGATACCCATACGCGTGCCGGCCCTGCGCGAGAGGCGCGAGGACGTCCCCCTGCTCGCCAACCACTTCCTCGAGCGCTTCGGGCGCGAGATGGGCAAGCCGCTGGTGAAGATCTCGGCGGAGGCGATGGACTGCTTGATGCGCTACTCCTGGCCCGGCAACGTGCGCGAGCTGGAGAACGTGGTCGAGCGCGCGGTCGCGCTGGAGACCTCGCCGGTGATCCTCCC
>DATBIZ010000415.1:0-4320 GCA_036556645.1 Vicinamibacteria bacterium
GTTGACGAACACGGTGGCGCCGCTGTCGCCGACCAGCGCCCGGGCGAACGGGCCGTCGTTCGCCTCTTCTTCCTTGTGGAAGCGCACGTTCTCGAGCAGGAGGAGGTCGCCGTCGCGCAAGCGCGCGGCCGCCTCCTGGACCTGCGGCCCGACGCAGTCGGCGGCCATGGCGATGGGCTTGCCGAGCAGCTCAGCGAGCCGGCTGGCGACCGGCTTCAGGCTGAGCTCGGGCGCGGGCCCCTTCTTGGGCCGACCGAGATGCGAGGCCAGCACCACGCGCGCGCCTCCCCCGACCAGGTGCTCGAGGGTCGGCAGCGACGCCCGCACCCGCGTGTCGTCGGTGATCCTCCCTCCCTCGATCGGCACGTTGAAGTCCACCCGCACGAAGACGGTGGTCCCTCGGAGGTCCCCCAGGTCCCGGACGGTCTTCTTCCTGCTCCCCACAGTCCGCTCTCCGTGTGTGCTCCGCGGGCTGGCTAGCGGTCCCGCTCCGCCATGAAGTGGAGCAGGTCCCGCACCCGGTTCGAGAAGCCCCACTCGTTGTCGTACCAGGAGAAGACCTTGGCCATGTTGCCGTCCACCACCTTGGTGAGCGGCGCGTCGACGATCGACGAGTGGGGGTTGCCCCGGAAGTCCACCGAGACCAGCTCGTCGTCGGACACGGCGAGGATCCCCTTGAGGGGGCCGCTGGCGGCCGCCTGCTTGAACGCGCCGTTGATCTCCTCGGCCGAGACGTTCTTCTGCAGCTCCACGGTGAGGTCCACCAGCGACACGTTGGGCGTGGGGACGCGGATGGCCACGCCGTCGAGCTTGCCCTTCAGCTCCGGGATGGCCAGGTAGATCGCCTTGGCCGCGCCGGTCGAGGTGGGGATCATGCTCTCCGCGGCCGCCCGCGCCCGCCGCAGGTCCTTGTGCGGGAGGTCGAGGATCTTCTGGTCGTTCGTGTACGAGTGGACCGTGGTCATCTGGCCCTTCAGGATCCCGAACTTCTCGTGCAGCACCTTGGCCACGGGCGCCAGCGCGTTGGTGGTGCAGGACCCGTTCGAGACCACGTGGTGCCGCTTGGGGTCGTATTTGTCCTGGTTGACCCCGAGCACGACGGTGAAGTCGGCGTCGGTGTTCTTGGAGAGCGGCGCGGAGACGATCACCTTCTTCGCCCCCGCCTTCAGGTGCGCGCCGGCCTTCTCGGCGTCGGTGAACAGGCCGGTGGACTCGATCACGTAATCCACCCCGAGGTCCTTCCAGGGGAGCTGCGCGGGGTCCTTGGTCGCCAGCACCTTCACCTTGCGGCCGGCCACGTGGATCGTGTCGCCCTCCGCGCGGACCTCGTCGGGCAGGTTGCCCAGGATCGAGTCGTACTTCAGCAGGTGCGCGAGCGTCTTCGCGTCCGTGATGTCGTTGACGGCCACGAAGTCGATGTCCTTGTCGTGGAGCGCCGCGCGCAGGATGTTGCGCCCGATGCGCCCGAACCCGTTGATGCCCACGCGGATTGCCATGACGACTCCCTCCAGACGCCGCAGATTTTCGGCGGAAAAGCCAGTCTATCGGAGCGCGCGCGAAAGCGTCAAGATCGCGCCCTTGCCTCCGCGCGCGGGATCGCTACAATGGCGCCCCATGCGCCGGTTGCTGCTGCTGGCGGCGGCTTTCCTGCTTCCCCAGACGCTGGTCGCGGGCGAGAAGCTCCTCCTGCTCGGCGGCGGCCCGCGGCCGCCCGAAGCCCTGGCGCGTTTCGTGGACTGGGCGGGGGGCGGGCACGCGCGCCTGCTCGTCGTCACCTGGGCCAGCACGGAGCCCCTCGATTCGTTCCTCTCGCTCGAGCGCGACCTCCAGCAGTACCGGCCGGCCGCGGTCGAGGCCGCGCCGTTCGCGCCCTTCCGGCCGGGCGACCGCGAGCGGATGCTCGGCGCGCTGCGGCGGGCCACCGGCATCTTCTTCGGAGGCGGGGACCAGGGCCGCATCATGGACGTGCTGCAGGACCGCGAGCTGGCCGACGCTCTCCGCGCCCGCTACCGCGAGGGCGTGGTGTTCGCCGGCACCAGCGCCGGCACCGCGGTGATGTCGGGGATCATGATCACCGGCGGCGCCGACTCCAGCGTGCTCGACGGCCGCAAGGTCGAGGTGCGCGCGGGCCTGGGGCTCCTGCCCGGCGTGATCCTGGACCAGCACTTCCTCAAGCGGCAGCGGCAGAACCGCCTGTTCGGCCTGGTCCTCGACCATCCGCGCCTGCTCGGCGTGGGCGTGGACGAAGGCGCCGCGCTGGCCGTGACCGACAACCGCCAAGCCGAGGTCGTCGGGCCGGGCGCGGTGATGATCGTGGACGCGATCGTCGGGACCGACGACCTGATCGTGAGCCTCGTGCGGCCGGGGGAGACGTTCGACCTCAAGAGCCGGAAGAGGAACCCGCTCATCGCGGGGGTGGGGGAGTAGGCGACGAGGGGCAGGAACGGTACCGGAACGGTGCCGGTGGCGGGACGGTAACGGAGCCGGGACGGTAACGGTACCGGGACGGTAACGGTACCGGGACGGTAACGGAGGGAACCGGTCCGGTATCGACACCGTCGGGCTGGCATTACCGGCCGCGCCGACCGGGCCTCTATACTGCGCTCTCGCACGGTGTACTCGATCTACAGCGCCCTCCTCTTCCTTTTCTTCGTCCTCTCCCTGCCGTTCTATCTCTGGAAGGACCGCGGCACCGGGAAGTACCGGGCGAGCTTCCGCGAGCGGCTCGGGCGCGTGCCGGCTTCGGTCGCGGACGGGGCCACGCCGGCGGTGTGGGTGCACGCGGTGTCCGTCGGCGAGGTGCTGGCCGCGCGGCCGCTGATCCAGGCGCTCCGGCCGCGGCTGCGCGGGCACCGGATCGTGCTGTCCACGACCACGGTCACCGGGCAGGCGCTGGCGCGCCGCACGATCCCCGAGGCGGACGCGGTGTTCTACGCGCCCTTCGATGGGGTGCGCCCGGTCCGGCGGGCGCTGGCCGCGGTGCGGCCGGCCCTGCTCGTGCTCGTGGAGACCGAGCTGTGGCCGAACCTGATCCGGCAGGCCCGCCAGAAGGGCGCGCGGGTCGCGCTCGTGAACGGGCGGATCTCGCCGCGCTCGTTCCCGCGCTACCGGCTGGTGCGCCGCTGGCTGGCGCGCGTGCTCGGCGAGGTGGACGTGTTCCTGATGCAGGCGGCGCCGCACGCCGAGCGCGTGCGCTCGCTGGGCGCGCCGGCGGCCCGCGTGCGAGTGGCCGGCAACCTGAAGTACAACGCGCTGCCGGCGGGCGAGCCGCGCACGCCGGATACGCTCGCGCGCACGCTGCTGGGCGGCGACGCGCGGCGGGTGCTCTGGGTCGCCGGCAGCACCATGGCGGGCGAGGAGGAGGCGGTGCTGTGCGCGCTGCACGAGGTGCGCGCGCGCGCCGGGGACGTCCGCCTCGTGCTCGCTCCGCGCAAGCCGGAGCGCTTCGACGAGGCGGTCGCCGCGGCCGAGCGGCAGGGTTTCACCGTGGCCCGGCGCACCGCGCTCGGCGAGCGGCCCTGGTCCGAGGGCGAGGTCCTGGTGCTGGACACGATCGGCGAGCTGGCGCTGGTGTACCCGCTGGCCGCGGTGGTGTTCGTGGGAGGCAGCCTCGTCCCGACGGGCGGCCACAACGTGCTCGAGCCGGCCGCCGCCGGCAAGGCGATCGTCGTCGGCCCCCACATGGAGAACTTCCAGGAGATCGCCGACGAGTTCCGGGCCGAAGGCGCGCTGGTGCAGGTGGGCGGCGCGGCGGAGCTGGGCCCCGCGGTGGCCGGCCTGCTCGCCGACGACGAGCGACGCCGCGACGCCGGCGACCGGGCCCGCGCGCTGGTGCAGCGCAACCGGGGCGCGCTGGAGGGCACGCTGGCGGCGCTTTCCGAGCTGCTGCCGCCGGGCGCGGTGCAGTGACCGCCGCGCGGCCGTGGCTGCTGCCGCTGGGGGCGCTCTACGGGCTGGGCGCGCGCGCGCGCGAGCACGCCTACCGCCGCGGCCTGCTGCGCCGCACCCGCCTCCGGGGGACCGTGATCAGCGTGGGGAACCTCTCGGTCGGCGGCAGCGGAAAGACTCCGGTGGTGGCCCTGATCGCGGAGACGCTGCAGGGCGCCGGCCGGCGAGTGGCGGTGCTGAGCCGGGGCTACGGCGGCACGTTCCAGGGCGCCGCGCTGATCGTCAGCGACGGCGCGGCCGTCCACGCCGATGCGGAGCTGGCCGGCGACGAGCCGGTGATGCTCGCGCGCGGCCTGCCCGGCGCGATCGTGGCGGTCGGCCGCAACCGCGACCAGGTCGGCCGCGCGGTCGAGGAGCGCTTCGGGCCGGTGG
>DATBIZ010000416.1:0-10791 GCA_036556645.1 Vicinamibacteria bacterium
CTCGACCGCGCAGATGGAGCACGAGGCCTCCACCTCGAAGATCGGCGAGGACCAGGTCTTCTACTTCCAGCAGCGCGGGCTCAGCAGCGAGGACGCGGTGAACATGATCGTCAACGGCTTCTGCAAGGAGGTCTTCCAGGAGCTGCCGATGGAGTTCGCGGTGGAGGCCCAGAAGCTGCTCGGCGTGAGCCTGGAGGGCAGCGTTGGCTGAGCGGCGGGCGACGGGCGGCGTGGACGGTCCGGTGATGCTGGAGGTGCGCGGGCTCACGGCCGCGGTGGGCGGCAACGTGATCCTGCGCGGGGTGGACCTCACCGTGCGGCCGGGCGAGGTGCACGCGATCATGGGCCCGAACGGCTCCGGCAAGAGCACGCTCGCGCACGTGCTGGCGGGGCGGCCCGGCTACGAAGTCACCGGCGGCACCGTCCTCTACAAGGGGCGCGACCTGCTCGCGCTCGCCCCCGAGGAGCGGGCGCGCGAGGGCGTGTTCCTGGCCTTCCAGTACCCGGTGGAGATCCCCGGGGTCAGCAACGTCTACTTCCTGAAGGCGGCGCTGAACGCGATCCGCAAGCACCGCGGCGAGAGCGAGCTCGACGCGATCGACTTCCTGGCGCTGGTCAAGGAGAAGAGCAAGCTCGTGGACATCGACGAGACGCTGTACAAGCGGCCGGTCAACGAGGGCTTCTCCGGCGGCGAGAAGAAGCGGAACGAGATCTTCCAGATGGCGGTCCTCGACCCCGCGCTGGCCATCCTCGACGAGACCGATTCGGGCCTCGACATCGACGCGCTGCGCGTGGTCGCGAGCGGGGTCAATCAGCTCCGCTCGCCCGAGCGATCGATGGTGCTGGTCACGCATTACCAGCGGCTGCTGGACTACATCGTCCCCGACTTCGTGCACGTGCTCCTGGACGGCCGCATCGTGCGCTCCGGCGGCAAGGACCTCGCCATCGAGCTGGAGACCCGCGGGTACGAGTGGCTGCAGCCGGCGGCCGCCTCCGCACGATGACGGCGACGGCGGCGGCGAGCGCGCTCGGCGGCGGCGTGGCCGCGCGCGCGGAGAACACCGGGCCGTACCGCGCGGAGTTCGACCGGCTGGCCGCGCGCCGCGCGGACGAGCCGGCCTGGCTGCGGGCGGCACGCGGCGCGGCGATCGAGCGCTTCGAGGCCCTGGGCTTCCCGGGCCCGCGCGAGGAGGACTGGCGCTTCACGAACGTGGCGCCCATCGCGCGCGCCGCGTTCCGCACCGCGCCGCCGGCGTCCCGCGCGGCGACCGCGGCCGACGTCGCCGCCGCGACCTTCGGCCCGGCCGCGGCCCGGATCGTGTTCGTGGACGGCCACTACGCCCCGGAGCTGTCGGCGGTGGACGCGGCGGGCCCGCTGCGCGTCGCCAGCCTGCGCGAGGCCCTGGCGCGCGACGCGGAGCGGCTGCGCCCGGTCCTCGACCGCGAGGCGGCCGAGCAGGGACCCTTCGCCGCGCTGAACACCGCCCTCTTCGCGGACGGCGCGCTCGTGCACGCGCCGGCCGGCACGGCGACGACCGAGCCGCTGCACGTCGTCTTCCTGGCCAGCGGGTCGGGCAGCGAGCCGTCGGCCATCTACCCGCGCCTGGTGGTGCTCGCCGACCGGGCCAGCCAGCTCACGGTCGTCGAGAGCTACGTCGGCGGCGACGGCGCGCGCTACTTCACCAACGCGGTCACCGACGTGGTGGCGGGCGAGGGCGCGGTGGTGGACCACTACAAGGTCCAGCGCGAGAGCACGTCGGCGTTCCACGTCGGGCGGATGACCGTGCGGCAGGGCCGCGCCGCCAGCATCTCCTCCCACTCGATCGCGCTGGGCTCCGCGCTGGCCCGCAACGACGTGGAGCAGGTCTTCCTGGCCGAGGGCGGCGACTGCACGCTCAACGGCCTCTTCCTGGCCTCGGGCACCCAGCACCTGGACACCCACACCCGCCTCGACCACGCGCAGCCTCACGGCACGAGCCGCCAGCTCTACAAGGGCGTGCTGGACGGCAAGGCGCGCGGCGTCTTCGTGGGCCGCGTCCTCGTGCGCAAGGGGGCGAGCAAGACCGACGCCCAGCAGACCAACAAGAACCTGCTGCTGTCGAAAGAGGCGCTGGTGGACAGCCTCCCCCAGCTCGAGATCCTGACCGACGACGTCAAGTGCAAGCACGGCTCCACCACGGGCCAGCTCGATCCCAGCGCCCTCTTCTACCTGCGCTCGCGCGGGATCTCCGAGGCCGCGGCCAGGAGCCTGCTCGTGTACGCGTTCGCGAGCGACGTGCTGGGCGGGGTCAAGGTGGAGGCGCTGAGGGAGGGCCTGGAGCGGTACCTGCAGTCCCGCCTGCCGAGCCCGCTCGGGGCGGACCCGGCCGGAGTCGAGCGGTGAGCGCCTCGCCCGCGCGCTCGGTGGCCGGCCCGCCGCTCGACGTGGCGGCGCGGCGTGCCGAGTTCCCGATCCTGTCGCAGCAGGTCCACGGCCGGCCGCTCGTCTACCTCGACAACGCCGCCAGCAGCCAGAAGCCGGCGGCGGTGATCGCGGCGGAGCGCGAGGTGTACGAGACCTACTACGCGAACGTGCACCGCGGCGTGCACACGCTCTCCATGCGCTCGACCGACGCCTACGAGGCGGCGCGGGTGAAGGTCCAGCGCTTCGTGAACGCCGCCACCGCCAAGGAGATCGTGCTCACGCGCGGCACCACCGAGTCCATCAACCTGGTGGCGCAGACCTACGGGCGGAAGCACGTGGGCCGGGGCGACGAGGTGCTGATCACCGGCCTCGAGCACCACTCGAACATCGTGCCCTGGCAGATGCTCTGCGAGGAGAAGGGCGCGCGCCTGCGCGTGGCCACCCTGGCCGAGGACGGCGCGGTGCGGATGGACGAGTTCGAGGCGCTGCTCTCGCCGCGCACGAAGCTGGTGGCGGCCGCCCACGTGTCCAACGCGCTCGGCACCCTCAACCCGGTGCGCCGGATGATCGAGCGGGCGCACGCCCAGGGCGTGCCGGTGCTGATCGACGGCGCGCAGGCGGTCCCGCACCTGCCGGTGGACGTGCGCGCGCTCGACTGCGACTTCTACGCGTTTTCGTCCCACAAGATGTACGGCCCGTCCGGGGTGGGCGTGCTCTACGGCAAGCGCGCCCTGCTCGAGGAGATGCCGCCGTGGCAGGGCGGCGGGGACATGATCCTCTCCGTCACCTTCGGGAAGACGACCTACAACGAGCTGCCCTACAAGTTCGAGGCGGGCACTCCGAACATCGCGGGCGTGATCGGGCTGGGGGCGGCGGTGGACTGGCTCACCGCGGTCGGCCTGGAGAAGGTCGCCGCGCACGAGCACGACCTGCTCGTCCACGGGACCGGGCGCCTGCGCGAGGTCCCCGGCCTGCGCCTGGTGGGCACCGCGGCGGAGAAGGCCGCCGTGCTCTCCTTCGTGATCGAGGGCGTGCACCCGCACGACGTGGGCACCGTGCTCGACTACGAGGGCATCGCGGTGCGCACCGGGCATCACTGCGCGCAGCCGGTGATGGACCGTTACGGCATCCCGGCCACCACCCGCGCCTCGTTCGCGCTCTACAACACGCGCCAGGAGGTGGACGCGCTGGTGGCGGCGCTGCACAAGGCCGTGGAGACCTTCAGGTGACGTCGGAGCTGCGCGAGCTGTACCAGGAAGTGATCCTCGACCACACGAAGAAGCCGCGGAACTTCGGCGAGCTGCCCGGGGCCGATCACCGCGCGGACGGGCACAACCCGCTCTGCGGCGACCGCACCACCGTGTTCGTGCGCATGGACGGCGAGAAGGTGGCGGACGTGCGCTTCCAGGGCGCGGGCTGCTCGATCTCCACCGCCTCCGCCTCGATGATGACCGAGAGCGTGAAGGGCAAGACGCGCGCGGAGGTGGACGCGCTGTTCGACCGCTTCCACCGTCTCATCACCAGCGACCCGAGCCGGGCCGCGCAGAACGCCGCCCCGGAGCTGGGCAAGCTGGCCGTCTTCTCCGGGGTGTGCGAGTTCCCGGTGCGGGTGAAGTGCGCCGCGCTGGCCTGGCACACGCTCAAGGCCGCGCTGGCCGGCGCCGCGCAGCCGGTGAGCACCGAGGTGAGCGAGTCGAGCAGCGGCGACGGCGGGGGACAGGCAAGGTGACCATGCGGGAAGAGACGGTCGTCACGCGAGACGTGGAGGCCACCGCCATTCCGTACGGCGACAAGGTGCCCCTCAAGTCGGGCACGCCGGTGATCATCACCCAGGCGCTCGGCGGCGCGTACACGCTCTACACGATGCAGGGCTACATGGTCCGCATCGACGGGGCCGACGCCGACGCCATCGGCAAGGAAGCGCAGAAGGGACCCACGGCCGAGGAGGCCGCGGGCAAGACCATCGAGCAGATGGTCTGGGACCAGCTCCGCACCTGCTACGATCCGGAGATACCGGTCGACATCGTGGAGCTGGGGCTCGTGCACGGCGCGGAGGTGGCTCCGCGGCCGGAGGGCGGCAACAAGGTCTCCGTGCGGTTCACCCTGACCGCGCCCGGGTGCGGGATGGGCGACGTGCTGCGCCAGGACATCGAGCGCAAGGTGCTCGGCATCCCCGGCGTGACCGAGGCCGACGTGCAGGTGCAGCTCGACCCCCCCTGGGACATGAGCAAGATGTCCGACGCGGCGCGGCTGCAGCTCGGGTTGATGTGAGGGTGCGCGCATGAAGCTCAGCACCCAGGAGGAGTACGGCCTCCGCTGCCTGCTGCGCCTCGGCATGCAGCCCGCCGGCGGGAGCCTGACCATCGCCGAGCTGTCGCGGCAGGAGGGCATCTCCGCCCCCAACGTGGCCAAGATGCTGCGCGTGCTGCGCCGCGCCAGCCTGGTGAAGAGCGCGCGGGGCAAGGACGGCGGCTATGCGCTGGCGCGTCCCGCGGCCGAGATCGGCGTGGGCGAGGCCCTGGCCGTGCTCGGCGGCCGCATCTTCGACACCCGCTTCTGCGAGCGCCACTCCGGCGCCATCGCCCTCTGCACGCACCTGCCCGACTGCTCCATCCGCTCGGTCTGGCGCCGCCTCCAGCAGGCGGTGGACGAGGTGCTCGACCGGCTCACGCTCAAGGACCTGTTGCGGCCCGAGGTCGAGATGACGGCCTGGGCCGGGCGCCGCGGCATCGCCCTGCCCATGGCCGCGGTCGAGGAATCCCCGCGTAACTGACTCATGTCCCGCCGCGACCGACGGGTGACCGTGGCCCGCCGACTGGCGCTCGCCGCCTCGGCCGCGGCCGCCGCCTGGCTCGCCCTCGCGCCCGGCGGCCAGGCGCAACAGGAGCGCCAGGTCCGCATGGTCTTCCTGGGCGACGCCGGCACCGGCGACGCCAACCAATACGCGGTGCGCGACCAGCTCCTGCGGCGCGCCCCGCAGTTCGTGTTCCTGCTCGGCGACAACATCTACACGAAGGGCCGTCCGCGCTTCTTCAAGAGCCGCTACGACGACGTGTACGCGCCGGTGATGGCCCGGGGCACGCGCTTCCACGCCGCGCTCGGCAACCACGACGTGTACGAGTGCCAGGGCGCCGCCTACCGCCCGCTGCCGCCCAACCGCGACGCCTACCGCTGGCGGGACGCGGGCTGCGAGGTGGACGAGCACCTCGCGCACGACTCCTTCGGCTACGTGGCGGAGAGGCGCTACTACTCGGTCGCCTCCGACTCGAGCGCGCAGCCGCTGGCGGAGGTGTTCGTGCTGGACACGAACACGCTGGGCATCGCGGCGACGCGGGCGCCGCCGGCCGGAGACGACACCGCCCAGGTCGAATGGCTCGACCGCACGCTCGGGGTCTCCCGGGCGCGCTGGAAGATCGCGGTCATGCACCATCCGCCCCATTCGCCGACCGCGAACAACACCTTCCTGGGCCTGGGCGACGGCCGCATCCGCGAGGTACGGCTGGCGAACCAGATCACGCCGATCCTCCGGAAGCACGGCGTGGACGTGGTGTTCGCCGGCCACAACCACTTCTACGCGCGCATGTTCCCGCAAGACGGCGTCCGCTACTTCGTCTCCGGCGGCGGCGGCCGCCGCATCTACGGCTACGCGCCGCAGCCCGGTTACGTGGCCTTCGGCGGCGTGTTCCTGCACTACGTGTACACGCGCGTCACGGACCAGCGCTTCGAGTACTACACCATCGACTCGCGCGGACGCTCCCGCGACGCCGGCTACTGGACCACGGGCGACGCCCGCGACCACCTGCTGTCGCCGGGGACGTTCCCGCCGTGAGTCGCTAACGCGAGGGTGGTGATACCGAAGCCGACGGCGACGCGTACGCGGGGTTCGGGCTGGACAGCGGGGCCTCTTCGGCCTCTTCCTCGGTGAGGGGCTCGGTGCCGGGCTCGGGCTCGAGGGGAGGGCGCACCACGATCTCCATCGTGCTCGACACCTGGCTCTCCCCGACCTCCACCTTCACCGGGACGCGCTCTTCCTGCCCTTCCGGCACGCCGATGTCCGGCACCTCCACCTCGAGCTCCGTCCGCCCGGCGCGCACCATCCTCCCGGAGTAGTCGCCGAAGTACACCACGTTGCCCTCGAGGCTGGTGTCGAAGCCCTGGCCCTCGATGATCACGGTCTCGCCGACGTGGACGGTGGAGGGCGTGATCCGGCCGATCAGCGGCGGGCCGATGCGCCAGAAGGCGAAGTAACCCACCAGGGCCAGCGCGATCAGCACCAGCAGCCCGAACATCGCCTTGCGCCCGCGGCGCCACCGGCGGGGGAAGCGGCGGCGCTCGACCGGCGGAAGACTGGTCGCCTCGGTCATGGCCCTTGCCGCGATTCTAGCAAGCTCCGCGCTTGATCCGGCGCCGCGCCGCCTGTACGCTTGCCAGTTTGGGAGGGCGGATGAGGGAAGGCCGAGTGGGTCGCGGGAGAGTCGGGTGGGTGGTGGCGGTGGCCGTGGCGGTCGCGGGCGGCGTCAACGCCTGCGGCGGGTCGAGCGGTCCGACGCCGGTCGCCACGCCCACGCCGGTGGGGGCGGCCCCCAGCCCCACGCCCACGCCGACCGCCACCCCCACGCCCGTCGCCGCCGAGTGCCCGCTGGGGAAGGGGACGGCCAGCGCGTCCTGCGCGCGGCACAGCGGCCGCTTCGTCGACGACGTGGACGCCGCGGTGAGCCAGGTCCTCAGCCAGCAACCGACGCTCTTCGACCTCGGCGACCCGAACAACCCGCGCGTGCGCGACACGGCCGGCTACTACGCCGAGGTGCTGCGCAACCTGCGCGCGGCGGGCTACTGCGCGAACTACGACGGGGCCGAGGTGCAGGTCAAGAACACGAACGAGTTCTCGGAGCAGTACGACGTGCTGCTCAGCGACGGCGCGGTGCGGCGCGGCGCCGGCGCCTACCGGCTCACCTGCCAGCCCGCGAGCTTCCCGCTCGATCCCGAGGACGTGATCGACAGCATCCGCGTGGCCTTCTACGGCATCCGCTGCGCGGACGGGCGGACGCCGCCGAACAACGCGCTCGGCAAGCTGCCGATCGGCTGCAGCGGCTTCGTGACCGCCACGCCCAAGAACCGCGAGAACCGCGACGTCCCGCCCGCGGTGCACGGCCCGAACATCACCTGGGTGCTGAAGGACGGCGGCCAGTTCATCGACCTCGACGACGACCCGGACCAGACCTTCAACAAGACGCTGGTCGGCCGCGGCAAGGGCCACTTCACGCTCTGCGCGACGCTCAAGGGTGTCGAGGGCTGCCTTCATGGCGAGGTGATCGACTAGCGTCCACGGCCGCCGGTAGCAGCACCGCCGCCGTGCCCGCGAGCGCGGCGCCGAGCCCGAAGGCGGCCGCCGGTCCCTTCCACTGCCACACCGCGCCCGTGAGCAGGCTCGCGGGCAGCAGCATCGCGCCGGTCACCGCGTGGAAGTACCCGTACGCACGTCCGCGCGCCTGGGGGAGCGCGAGGTCGGCCACCAGCGCGCGCTCGGCGCCCTCGGTCAGGGCATGGAAGAGGCCGTACACGCCGAAGAGCGCCCAGACGTGCCACGCGGCGTGGGCCACGGCGAAGCCCGCGTACGCGGCGGCGTAGACCCCCCAGCCCGCCACGATCGTGGGCCGCGCCCCGATGCGGTCGGCGAGCATGCCGCCGTGCGTGCCCGCGGCGGCCTTGACCACGTGATGGAAGGCCCAGAGCGCGGGCACCGCCGCCAGCGGCACGCCCGCGTCCTGCGCGCGCAGCAGCAGGAACGCGTCGGACGAGTTGCCGAGCGTGAACAGGGCGAGCACGCCCAGGTAGCGGCGCAGCGGCGGCCCGAGCGGGGCGTCGCCGGCGACCCCCGAGGCGGGCGGCGGCGTACGGCGCGGCGGCTCGCGCACGCCCGCGAGCAGGACGGCGAGGCTCGCCACCGCGGGCACCGCGGCCAGGGCGAACACCGCGCGCAGGTCCAGATGCAGCCACAGCAGCGCCGACGCGAGCAGCGGGCCGACCACCGCGCCCGCGTGGTCCATCGCGCGGTGGAACCCGAACGCGCGCCCGCGCTGGCGCGGGTCCGTGACCTCGGCCAGCAGCGCGTCGCGCGGCGCGCCGCGCGTGCCCTTGCCGACCCGGTCCAGGATGCGGACGACGAGCACGTGAACGGGCGCGCTGGCCAGCGCCACCAGCGGGCGGGCCAGCGACGAGAGCGCATACCCGGCGACGACGAGCGGCTTGCGGCGCGGCCGCCGGTCGGAGGCGCGCCCGGCCGCCACCTTGAGCACGCTCGACACCGCCTCCGCCGCACCCTCGACGAGCCCCAGGAAGACGGGCCCCGCGCGCAAGGGGCCGGTGAGGAGCGCGGGCAGCAGCGGGTAGATCATCTCGCTGCTCGCGTCGGTGAGCAGGCTGACGACCCCGAGCGCCTTCACCTGCCGCGGCAGCGCGCTCACGCCCCGCGGCTCCCCTGTCTCGTCCAAGGCCCTGGGCCAGGATACCGGCGTCCTGGAAAGCGCGATAATCCCGCATGCGCACCCTTCCCCGTGGCCGTTCCTCCGTTCTGGTCTTGCTGGCCGCGGCGCCGCTCTTCGCGCGGTCGCCCGCGCCGCCCGCGTCGCCGCCGCGCTTCGAGAGCACGGTCGCGCTGGTCACGCTGCCGGTCTTCGTCACCGGCAAGGACGGCCAGCCGGTGGCCGGCCTGACCGCCGCCGACTTCGAGGTCACCGACGACGGCAAGGCCACCACGATCGCCGCCGTGCAGGAAGTGGACGTGAGCGAGGCGCTGCCCGCCGCGTCCTCCGCGTCGCCTTCGGTGCAGGCGGCCGCGCGGCGGCAGTTCCTGTTCCTCTTCGACCTCTCGTTCTCGAACCCGTCCGGGATCGTCCGCGCGCGCCAGGCCGCGATGAAGTTCGCGCAGGAGGGGCTCGCCCCCTCGGACCTGGCCGGGGTGGCCACCTTCTCGATCCAGGGCGGCGTGCGTCTGCTGCTCGGGCTGACCACCGACCGCGAGCAGTTCACGCGCGCGGTGGACACGCTCGGGGTGCTGCACGTCCAGCGCATGGCGGACCCGCTCGCGCTGACCTACGAGCTGTCGCCGTCCGGGCTCAACCAGGTGGTCTCGGCCGCCGGCCACGGCGGCGACTGGGTGGAGCACGTCCGGCAGCAGGTGCTCTCCATGCGGCGCGGCGAGGACGCCCAGTACGCGCAGCGGGTCAACGACTACCTGATCAGCCTGCAGCGCCTCGCGCGCGCCCTCGACACCGTGCGCGGGCGGAAGCAGGTGATCCTGCTCTCCGGCGGATTCGATCAGACCGCGCTGATGGGCGCGACCGGCGAGCAGGCCGCCCAGGACTCGCGCGCGGTGACCGAGGGCCGCCTCTGGGAGGTGCAGAGCGAGAGCCGCTTCGGGGACGCCAAGGCCCGGTCGGTGATGGACGACATGGCCAGGGCCTTCGCCGGCGCGGACGCGGTCGTGCACGCGGTGGACGTCAACGGGCTCGTGGCCCGCGGCGACCCGATGGATTCGGTCCCCGGCATGCGCGTCGGCAGCGGCCGCGAGTCGTTGAACCAGATCGCGGGCCTGACCGGCGGCCGGGTGATCAGGGACACCAACGACGTCGCCGCCGCGCTGGGCGAGCTGGCCGAGGCCAGCCGCCGCTACTACGTGCTGGCCATCGAGCCGGTGGCCAAGGGGCCGGGCAAGTTCCATCGGTTGAAGGTGCGCGTGAAGGGCCGTGGCCTCGACGTGTCGCACCGCACCGGTTACCTCGAGCCCACGGCGGCCACGACCGTGGACGCGTCGGCCGGCCGGATGCAGGCGGCGGAGGCGATCGCGAAGGGCCTCACCGGCGGCGAGCTGGACGTGCGCGCGGTGGCGGTGCCCTACCGCGACGCGCAGGGACGCGTCGCGCTGCCGGTGGTCATCGAGGTCGAAGGCGAGGGCCTGCTGCGGCCGGATGCGAAGGGCGACGTGCCGCTCGAGGTGTACGGCTACGCCTTCGACGAGAAGGGCACGGTCGTGGACCTGGTGGCGCTCACGCCGACGGTGACCGTCGAGAAGCTCGGCGCGCGCGTGCGGCAGAGCGGCCTGCAGTTCCACACCTCGTTCGCGGTCAAGCGCGGCCGCCACGACCTGCGCTTCCTGGTCCGCGACGCCTCCACCGGCCGCATGGGCTCGCGCCGCATGGAGGTCGTCGTGCCCTCGTTCGCCGCGGGGACGGTGGCGCTCTCGCCGCCGCTGTTCATGTCCGACCCCGCGCAGCGCGTGGTGCTGCAGACGCCGACGCGGAACAACGCCACGCCCGAGATGCCGTTCCGCGTGGATACGGACCTGTTCACGCCGCAGGGGATCCCGCGCCTCCAGAACGGCCGCGCGG
>DATBIZ010000417.1:0-1802 GCA_036556645.1 Vicinamibacteria bacterium
AGGACGTGCCGAGGCGACGACCGCACAAATCGCTGACACGACTGGCTTTGTCGCGAGGGCCCTCGGCCGGCGTGTCCGTTCGTAGCCGTCATCGTGTACGCCCTTCCACACAGGACGGGGTCCCGGGCATCCAGCCCTTGCCGCTCCAGCGCTTTGACGCGCCTGTCCGGCATTGCTCCCCTTCGGGGGCGCGTGCTATTTTGTCGCCGGTTTCCGCATCCGAGACCCCTCATGGCCAGGAAAGAGAAGTTCGGCCGGTTCGTCCTTCTCGAGGAGGTGGAAACCTCGGGCCTCGGCATCGAATACCGCGCCGCGAAGCTGTCGCCGACCGGCCTCGAGAAGATCGTCTCGCTGCTCCGCATCAAGCCGTCGGTCGCCGCGCACGGCGACGTGGTCAAGGCCCTGATGGAGCAGGTGAAGTTCGCGGCGCAGATCCACAACCCGAACCTGCTGCGCATCCACGGCATCGGCAAGGTGGACGCCGCGTACTACATCTCGTTCGAGCACGTCGAGGGCAAGAGCCTGCGCGCGATCTTCGACCGCACCCGGCAGGAAGGGTTCCCGTTCTCGGTGGACCACACGCTGCTGATCGCGAGCAAGACGTGCGCGGCGCTCGAGGCCGCGCACGCGCGCAAGCTCGAGGGCGGCGCCCGCTACTTCCACGGCTTCCTGACCCCGGGCTGCGTGCTCGTCTCGTACGAGGGCGAGGTGCGCACGCGCGGGTTCGGCCTCTGGCCCAGCGGGATCCGCGAGGCCGGCGGCGCGACCGCCGACGAAGAGGCGTATCTCTCGCCGGAGCAGGCGGCCGGATCGGCGGCCGACACGCGGTCCGACGTGTGGGCGGCGGGCGCGCTGCTGTTCGAGATGCTCACCGGCCGCCGCGTCACCGAGGACGGATCGCGCGAGGACGCTTCGGCGCGGGTGGCGCGGGCGCGGATGAAGAACCCCGCCGGCGACGACGACGCGCTGCCCAAGCCGATCGCGGAGATCCTGCGCAAGGCGCTCGGGGCCGACCCCGACGACCGCTTCCGCGACGTCCAGGAGATGCGCAAGGCGGTGGACGCGCTGCTGTTCTCCGGCGACTTCAGCCCGACCACGTTCAACCTCGCCTTCTTCATGCATTCGCTCTTCCGGCAGGAGATCGACCGCGAGGCGCGCGCGCTGCGGGAGGAGAGGGAAGCGAGCTACGGCGAGTTCCTGGCCGACGAGCCAGCGCCCGCGCCGGCCACGCCGGCGCCGTTCGGCGCGCCGGTGTTCACGGCCGCGCCGGAGCCCACGGCGGCCACGGCGCCGGCCGCTCCCCTGACACCCGCGACACCCGTGGCGGCCGCACCCGTGGCCGCGGCGGCCGCCGCCCACGCCGCCGCGCCGGCGATCACGCGCCCCGAGCCGCCGCCGCGCCGGGCGGCGCCGGCGGCCGCCGCGCCCGTGCTGGTCCCGGTGGCGGAGGCCACGGCGAGCCCGCTCCACGCGGCGTCGGCGGCGCATGCGCGCGCGGAGCCGGGTGTCAGCGCGCAGCAGGCGGCGGCAGGGTTCACGTTCCACAAGGCGGAGCCCGCGCCCGGCCGCAGCCGCCCCGCGCTGGCGGTCGTGGCGACCGCGCTCTTGATCCTGATCGGCGCCGCCGCCGGGTACATGAGCGTGCGCGCGCGTCCCGCGGTCACCGAGGCCGCGCGGTTGCCGCCGTCCACGACGCTGAGCCCCGAGGCGGCGGCGGCGATGGCGCGCGTGAAGGAGCTCGAGGACCGGCTGCAGGCGATCGAGGTGGAGAAGGCGGAGGCGGAGGCGCGCGCGGCGGAGGA
>DATBIZ010000418.1:0-5266 GCA_036556645.1 Vicinamibacteria bacterium
GGAACGCGAACACCAGCACCGTGGGCAGCCGGGAGCGCCGCGGCAGGGTGTTGCCGATGGTGTCGCCCATGGGCACCAGCCCCACGCGCACGCCTTCGAGGAAGAAGGCCAGGCCGAGGACGAGGATCGCGATGCCGGTGACGATCCCGGCCACGCGGCCGAGCGTCGAACGGAGCACGAGGAAGTGGAACAGCGCCAGGTACAGGCAGACCGGCACCACGATGATGATCTGCTCGCGGACGTGGTGCCACGAGTACGGCAGCAGGATGTCGAGCACCTGCCGCGGACTGACGCGGACCTTCGCGGGCTGGGCCAGGGTGGCCATGGGCGCGTTCGAGCCCGATCCGCGCACGCGCCCGTTCGCGCTGGAGGGGCGCGCACGATCACGGCCGGCTGGGAGCTACGCTTCAGCTTATAGACGAAGACCCGGGCCGAAGTCCAGCGTCCGACCACCCCCAGGGAGGGGGTCTGCGCGTAGCCGAGCAGCCTGGCCAGCGCCCTTTGCTCGACCGCTCGGACGATCAGCCGCCGAGGATCGCCCGGCAGATGTCGCCGCGCGACACCGTGCCCACGAGCTTGCCGCGGGAGACCACGGGCAGCCGGCGGATCTGCCGGCTGATCATGGTCCCCGCCGCCTTCAGCAGCGCCTCGTCGGGCCCGACCGTCATCGGATCGCGGATCACCATCGGCGCGATCGGCTGGCCGGCCAGCGCGCGGCCGTTGTCCACGAACGTCTCCAGCGCGTCGGTGAGGGAGCCGCCGTCGCGCAGGATCTCCTCGTAGCGCGGCAGCGCGGCCCGGATCAGGTCGCCCTCGGAGAGGACGCCCACGAAGTTGTTCTCCTCGTCCACCACCATCAGGTCGCTGGCCTGCGACGCGACCACCACGTCCACCGCCTGCCGCACGGTGGCGCTGGCGCGGATGCGGGTGGCGTTCACGTTCATGATGTCGCCGATCTTCATGAGGTCCTCCGCCGGGCGTGAGCGCCCATTATGATTCGCCGCGCATGACCCGGCCACTGCGCGTGAACCCGGACGTGCTCGTGCCCGCGGCCGCCTTGTCCTGGAAGGCGGTGCGCTCCTCGGGGCCGGGCGGTCAGAACGTGAACAAGGTCGCCTCGCGCGTGGAGCTGCGCGTGGACCTTTCGCGCGTGGAGGGGCTGACGGCGCCGCAGCGCGAGCGGCTCGCCGCCCTCGCCGCCGCGCGCCTGGACGCGGAGGGAAGGCTCCTGGTCACCAGCCAGCGCACGCGCGAGCAGGCGCGCAACCTCGAGGACGCCCGCGGGAAGGTGCGCGCGCTGGTCGCGCGGGCGCTGGTGGCGCCGCGGCGCCGCCGCGCCACCGCGCCGACCGCGTCGTCGCGCGCCGCCCGCCGTCGGCTCAAGGCGCTCCGCAAGGAGCGCAAGCGGGGGCGAGCCCGGGTGGCGCCCGAAGACTGACCGGAGACGCCGTGGCGGCGACCCACGGGCGCGGGCCGCGGCCGCCCGAGGGGTCAGGGGACCTGGGACAGGATGTCGCGCTCGCGTCCGGCGATCACCTCGCGCAGGCCGCCCACCGCCAGCTCGAAGTCCGTGTTGCCGACCTGCTTCTTGGTGTCGAGCAGCGCCGCCTCGCGGATCTGCGCGTAGGCCTGCTCCAGACGGGCGCCCAGCCAGCCGGCGCTCACGAACGCCGCCGCGCGCTTGAGCGCGTCGAGGTACACGCGCTGCTGCGCGGGGTCGGCCAGCAGCTTGCGGGTGAGGACGTTGGTCTCGATGCGCCGCTGCGCCGGCCAGGCCGCGGACTGCAGGTTCGTCTCCTTGTCCCAGGGGATCAGCACGAAGCGGTTCTGCCGCCCGTACTGGTAGAGGTAGAAGTTGTTCACGCCGAAGTTGCCCACGAAGCCGTCGAACTCCGCGAGCGCGTTCTCGATCGCGAGGTAGGTCAGGAAGCGCTCGGTGTCGATCCAGCTCGCGATGTCGCGGCTGAAGGTGGCCTCCGGCAGCTCGTTGATCGCGCGGATGAAGGCCACCAGCCCGCTCGCGTCGAGCTTGTCCTCGTTGGTCTGGGGCTGGAACGGCGAGGGCACGTAGGCCGCGGGGTCGTCGCCGCGGAAGCGCAGGTCCCAATCGCCCACGTGCTCGTAGTCGAACAGGTTGCCGCTCTCCTCGCCCAGGCGCGCCTTCAGGAACGGCTTGCTCACCGGCTCCACCAGCGTGTACACGCCCCAGTACTCGTCGTTGACGGTCAGCCGGGTGTGCGCGATCTGGGGGGCGGGGATCCCCATGGCCTCGAACACGGCGAAGGCCAGCCGCTCGCGCATCAGCGCCGGATCCTGGGTCAGGTTGTCGAGCACCAGGGTCTTGTAGTCGTGGAATTCCTGGGTCTTGATGTACTTGTTGAAGTCCACCTTCAGGCCCGGCTTGGTCTCGTTGCGCGAGCCGGCGCCGCGCGAGCGGACGCCGACCTGCTCCAGCACCTCGCCGTCGATCGAGATGTTGGCCGCGTAGTACTGGTTCGTGAGGAAGTTGTCGCGGAGGGCGCGCCAGTCGGCGGGGTCCATCACGATGCGGGTCTCGTGCAGCCTCGCCTGGTCGAACATCGGGTCGGCCGCCCGCGCCGCGGCCGGCGCCCCCAGCACCGCCGCCGCCACCGCCCCCCAGGCCAACGCCGCGCGCCGATGCATGCGACACCTCCCTCCGTGGGGCCGGATCACCGGAGCTGCAACTGCGTCCGCGCCAGGAACGTCACGTAGCTCCCGCGCCGGCCCGGCTCCGGAGCGAGCAGCGGGTCCTCGAACCGCTCCACCAGCACGTTGCCCATCAAGCGCAGCCACGAGACCGGCCACCAGGACAGGCCGCCGGTGACGATGCGGTCGCTGGCGGGGCGGATGTTCCGGGCGCGGTTGCCCGCGCCCTCGAAGCCCGCGTCGGGGCCGTCGTCGTCGAAGCGGAACCGCTCGAGGCGCGCGCCGATCTCGACCGCGCCCGGGCCGCGCGGGAACGGCCGCTTCGGGCGGATCGAGTTGTCCTTCTTCTCCCCGGTCAGGAGCCAGGTCGCTCCGGCGTACCAGCCGGTGGCGACCTGCGCGGGCAGGTCGTCCAGGACGGATCCCTGCGCCAGGCGCTCCTCCCGCGCGCGCAGCCACTCTGCGGCCAGGCCGAACGGACCGCGGCGGAAGACCGCCTCCGCCCCGAACCGCAGGCGCTGGCCGTGGACGAAGTGGCGCTCGTAGAACTCGAAGCCGGACGGCCCCTCGCCGAGGATCCCCTTGGGACGGGGGTCGAGGCCGGGGCCCGCCGGCTCCGCCTCCACGTCGGCGAGCGAGGCCGAGCCCCCCACCTCGAGCCCGTCCAGGGGCTCCACCACCGCGCGCAGGACGCTCGTGGTCTCGGAGCGGTCGCGGCGTGTCCGGCCGTCACCCAGGAACGCGCCCGCCTCCACGGTGACGGGGCCGCGCTCGACGACCAGCATCGCGCCCCAGTCGCGCGCGGGGCCGATGTGCGTGGAGAGCAGCGACCGCTCGACGAAGTCGATGCGGGAGGCCGAGGTGAGGAACTCGAAGCTGACCGGCAGCTTGAAGTGGCCGACCTGCAGCTCGAGGCCGCGGCCGAGGTCCAGGTTCGCGAGCAGGTCCTTCAGCTCGTCGCCCTCGTCCTGCGGGTCCACGTCCACCTCGAGGGACAGCCGGCGGTAGCGCGCCTCCAGGCCGATCCGGGCGCGTCGCAGCTCCGCGGCGTCGCTGCGCAGCGAGCCGGTGTCCTCGTCCCCGGCCTCCCAGTCGTGGTAGGCGCGGAAGTCGCCCTGGACGTAGCCCCCGAGGCGCAGCCGGAAGGCGCCCTGGCGCAGGCTCACGCCCTCCGCGCCGAACTGCCAGCCCTCCTGCGCGGCGGCCTCGCGGCCGCGAATGGACAGCGCCAGGAGGGCGAGGGTGAGCCCGACCATCAACGGACGACGGGGCCAACACATCGCGCCGGAGTCTAGCAGCAGCGTCAGCCCGGGATGCGCAGGCCCGTGCCGCGGCCCTGGTCCTGCGGCCGCCCTCCCGCCGGCTGCGCGGGCGGCTCCGCCTGCTGGCGCAAGGTGTCGAGGCCGCCCTCGAGCTTCAGCACGGCCTTGTCCTTGTCGTCCGCGATCCAGATGTTGCCCTCCGCGTCGACGCCCACGCCTTCCTGCTGCTTGCCGGGGACCGTGACGTCCCGCTCCACGGTGCCGTCCGTGCGCATCACGATCAGCACGTCCTGCGCGTCGGAGAGCACGAGCAGGCGGTCCAGCTCCGGCACGTAGGTGATCGCGGTGAGGTCCTCGTAGCCGCTCAGCTCCCAGCGCCCGCGCACCACGTCACCCCCGAGCGGGCCGGCCGGCCGGTTCGGGTCGAGCGCGATCGCGACCACCTCGGCCGGCGTGCGCTGGTGCGTCAGGTAGAAGACGCCGCCGCCGGGCTGCGACGGGTCGGGACGGAACGCCAGGCCCTCGAAGCCCTGGTTCGGGTCGGCGCTGGACCGCCCGAGCAGCGCGGGCTTGTCGAGCCGCCAGCGCTTGATCTCGCGGTGGGCGGAGGGGTCGTAGAGGATCAGCTCCGAGTTCAGCTCGCTCAGCACGACCAGGTTCCCGCTGGGGGCGTGCACCGCCACGTCCTCGAGGTTGCCGGGCAGGGCCAGGCTGCGCACCACCTTGCCCGCGGTGTCCAGCTCGGCGATCTTGCCGTCGTCCCCGATCGCGAACAGGTGGCCGCTCCGCGCATGGAACGCCACCCCGGACGGCTCGGCCACCCCGAGCTGGGCGAAGCGCTGGGGCGCCGAGAACGTGGCGCCGCGCGGCCGCCCGAGCAGGCCGCCCCTGATGTCCAGCCGGCGCGCCTTTCCCGAGAGCACGAAGAACGAGCCGACGGCAAGCAGCAGCACGGCCATCACGGTCATCAACTGGAGCCCGAAATAGAGCCGGCGCAGCGCGTTGTACTTGGCCTTGTTGATCTGGGCGAGCGCGTGCGCCTGCACCGACAGCTCCGCGTTGAGCTGCCCGATGCGCAGCTCGCGCCAGGCGCGGCGATAGGCCTCCACGTCGCGGCCCAGGATGTCCTCGTAGAAGCGCAGGCCGACCGGGAAGTCCTCGAGGCCGGTCTCGGAGGCGTAGCGGACCTGCGGCTGCGCCTTGCGGGGGCGCAGCGATTCGATGGCCTGGATCACGAAGTAGAGCGCGATCAGCGCGTAGATGATGATGACGGCGCCCATCAGGGGGCGCCACGCGGCCGGGATCGCGTCGAACACGTCGGTCTGCGAGGCCATGAT
>DATBIZ010000419.1:0-9842 GCA_036556645.1 Vicinamibacteria bacterium
GTCGAGGCCTCACCGGTCTGTCGCCTGCCGGTCGGGCGCTTCGAGTGGCGGGTCGAGGCGACCTCGAACGGCACGCCGTCCACGACCGGAGACGTGATGGCCACCCGCGTCACGCTGCCGGGCGGCGACAACAAGGTGGACCTGAGCCTCACGACCGGCATCCTGTCCACGATCGCCGGCCAGTTGACCGCGCGCGAAGCCGAGTTCGGCGACGAGGCGCTCCGCCTGGTGTTCACCGGCGGCGTCCGCGGCACCGTCTCCACCGGCGCGGGCGGCCGCAGCGCGGTCACCGACGGCACCTACAACGGGCCGATCGCGCTGGCGCCGCCGGACAACGAGGACGAAGACGCGGTGGTGAGCTGCACGGCGGCCAACCACCGGTGGACGCTCTCGCCCGGCTAGCGCGACGAGGCGGGCCGCGCGACGGTCAGGCCGGGCGGCCCGGCGCGTCCGCGAACGCCTGCTCGACCGGACGGCCGTCCACGAGCACGCGGTAGTGCCAGTGGCTGCCGCCGCCCGCGTAGCGCGGGTCCACCTCGAGGCGGACCGCCTGGCCGATCTGCAGCCGCGGCTGGGGCAGCACCGGGAAGTAGAGCTGGTTCCAGCTCGTGGGCGGCAGGTCCGGCGAGTTCGAGAGCGTCACGCCCTCGACCAGGCCGGTCTCGAACCAGCCCAGGAACGCGTCGAGCCGCCCGGCACGCTCGACCTTGAACTCCACGGTGCCGAGCCCGGGTGGGCTCGTGTCGCGGGTCAGGTCCACGCGGAAGGCGCGGCCCGCGGGCGCGAGCGCGGCGAAGGGCTTGCCCGAGGCCATCACCATGAACGGGCGGCCGTCGCCGTAGCGCCGCTGGCGCAGCGGCGCGTAGTCGAGCCCGTAGAGGCTCGGGGCCAGGGCGCCCAGCCCGAGCGCGTCGGTCTCCACCGGCGTGAAGAGCGTGTCGCACCACTGCGGGATCACGCGGGCGTCCGGCTTGAGCAGCCGCCGGCGGGCATCGGCCACGACCTCGATGATGTTCTCGTTGTCGAAGCCGGCCTCGCTGAGGGTCTCGGTGACGAGGAGGTCCGCCCGCTCGGGCAGCTTCGCCTTGGACGAGTGGCCCCGCACGACCGTGATGCGGTCCTGGAAGCCGTTGGCCCGGATCACCTCTTCGGCCACGTCCGCGATGCGGCTCATCTCGAGCGCGTAGACCCGGCTGGCCCCGGCGCGGACCGCGAAGCACGACAGGAGCGCGGTGCCCGCCCCGAGGTCGATCACCACCTCGCCGCCGCGGATCGCCTTCTCGACCGCCTCCTGGTACTTCCGGCACCGGATGGTGTCGAGCAGCATCCGCTCGTGGGTGGCGGGCCGGCCGAAACCCTCGGCCTGCGCCCAGGTCTTGAAGAAGCGCCGGGGCCACTCGGCCGCCGACAGGCGGTTCAGCACGTTCAACGCCAGTCGTCCATGCAGCATGTTGATCGTTGAAACCAGTATACCCATCGCGCAACGACACGGGGCCTGGAGCGCACGGTAGAATCGCGGCGCGGTGGCTGAGCCGGCTGGGACGTCCGTCGGGTCTCCGGCCGGTGGCTGACCTGTCCGGCCGCCCCCCCCTGACCGACGGCCCCGCGGACCCCGCGCGCCCCCCGGCCGAGACGGCCCTGAGCGGCGCGGTGCCGGGGCTGCTGCGCCGCACCGCCTGGGCGATCGCCTCGGTCGGCGTGAGCCAGATCGTCCTGGTCGGGATCGGCCTGGTCGGCAATTTGCTGCTCTCGCGCGTCCTCACGCCCCGCGACTTCGGGATCTACGCCATCGCGGCGCTCGTGCTCGACCGCGTGGGCCCGCTCGCGGACCTCGGGCTGCACAACCGGCTGGTGCACGACCGCGACACGCCGACCGCCCGCCACTACCGCTCGGTCTTCACCCTGCAGCTCGGCCTGGCGGTGGTCGCGTTCGCCGCGATCTATCTGCTCGCCGTCCCGGTGGCCCGCGTCTTCCGGCTGGAGGAGGACAGCGTGGACCTGATCCGCTTCATGGGCTCGATCGCGCTGCTCGTGCCCATCGAGATCATCCCCCGCGTCCAGCTCACGCGCCGCCTGGCCTACGGCAGGCTCAGCGTCGTGGACCTGTCGCTGGCCCTCGGCTTCCAGGCCACGGCCATCACGCTCGCCTACCGGGGCTTCGGCTACTGGAGCTTCGGCTTCGCGGCGATGGCCGGCGTGATCGTGCGCGCGCTGGTGCTCAACCTGCTCTCGCGCTGGCCGCTCGGGCTGGCCTGGGACGCGGCGTACCTGAAATCGTCGCTGCGGTTCGGCGGCGCGTTCCAGCTCTCGACCCTGACCAGCGTGCCGCGCGAGATGGTGCCGAGCGTGCTGGGCGGGCTGCTGTTCGGTCCCACCGCGGTGGGGCTGCTCAACTGGGCGTACCGGCTGGCGGTGAGCTGCAGCGACACGCTGGTGGCGGTGGTGTCTCGGGTCGCGTTCCCGGCCCTGAGCCGGCTGCGCGACGCCCCGGACGTGTTCGCGAAGGTGCTGCGCCGGATGCTGCAGTACGCGAACCTGTTCGCGCTCGGCGCGCTGAGCGTGGTGGGAGCGCTCCTGCCCGAGATCGTGGAGGTCGCCTTCACCACCCGCTGGATGCCGGCGGTGCCGCTCTTCTACTGGTACGCGGTGCGCCTGGCCGGCACCAGCTACACGAGCGTGCTCGACTTCGCCTTGCGCGCGCAGGGCCATCCCAAGCGCTCGCTGCTGGTGCTGGGCACGTGGACGCTGATGGACTGGCTGGCGGCGGTCGCCTGCGCGCTGCTGTTCGGGTACGTCGGCATCGCCGCCTCCGCCGCGCTCTGGGTCTGGGTCACCAACGTGTGGCTCTACCGCGAGGTCGCGCGGCGCACGCCGCTGCGCCTGGACCGCACGTCGCTGACGCCGTGGCTCTCCGCCGCGGTGACCTTCGGCGCCCTGCACCTCGCCAAGGGCGCGTGGGTGCGGAGCTGGACGGGGCTCCTCGCCGGCCTGGCGCTGGGGGCCGCGATCTACGCGGCGGCGTGCCTGTCGCTGTCCGGCCGGCGCTTCTGGGTCGAGTTGAAAAACGATGTGAAGCTCCTCCGCCGCGAGGCTCCTTCGGCCGCTTCCTGAAGCCGCGCCGCCCCGCGCAGTGAGTCCGCTCACTCGCGCCACCCTTCCCTTCCGGTAGTCTTCGCGTCCGGCGACGATGGACGCGGTCGCCCGTACGAGGGCGCGGGACCCCGGCGCATCGGGGGCTCGGCGCGAGGCAAAAACAGACGGGGGTGCTCCTCGGATCGCGGGCGACCTGGAGCCGTGCGCCTGCCGCGGCTGCGCCTCCCTGCGTAGACAAGAGACCGGTCCCTCCTTCTCGAAAGGGCAAACCCACCGCGAGGTGGGGGCGCAAAGCCACGGGTCAGCCCCGGTGGGCTGATCGCCGGGCTGCCGAAAGAAGAGCTCGAAAGTCCTCGGGGCGGAGGGTCCCTCCACGGAGGCCTGATGTCCCTCTGGACCCGCTGGCTGGCTGTCGTCCTCGTGCTCACGTCGCTGCCCGGCGCACAGGCGCAGGATCCCGAGGCGCACGGCGGGCTGCAGAGGCTCCACGACTGGCCAGAGGACCCGGTCAACTTGATCCAGAACGGCTCGTTCGAGCAGCTCGACGCGTCGCTGCCCCGGTCCTGGCTGCTCACCGACCCGTACCACCTCTACGCCGACCCGTCTCCCTACACCGGCGCGTTCAGCCTGCGCATGCAGGACAGCCATCTCGCGGCGTACACCGCGACCGCCGAGCAGCAGCTCGTCCTGACGCCGGGCTTCTACAACTTCCGCGCGATGGCCAAGGCCACCGCAGCCGGCACCAACGCGGCCGGCTCCGGCGGACGGCTGCGCATGACCTCGACCGGGATCGCGACCGCGCCGATCTCCGGCACCACCGGCTGGACGCGCCTGGAGGCGCGCGACGCGGCGGTGCTGCCGGGAGAGTCGCCGGCCCTGCGCATCGAGGCCTACGCGGGGCCGAACGGGACGATCCTGTTCGACGACGTGGAGGTCCGGCGCCTGAAGCCGCCGGCCGTGGAAGCGTTCCTGCTCTACCCGAACTACCGTGGCCTGCTCTTCGACGACCGGCCGCAGGCGATCCGCATGCTGGTGACGGCGCGGCCGGAGGAGGTGGGGCTCGCCGCCGCCGACGCTCGCGTGCGCGCGACGTTGCGCGACGCCGCCGGGCAGACGGTCGCCTGGCGTGAGTGGCCCGCGCCCGCGGCCCCCGCGGAGCTGACCCTCGACGCGTCCGCCGCCGGTCTTGGGCCCCACGAGCTCTCGCTCGAGCTGCGGCGCGCCTCCACCGCCCAGGTGCTCTTCGCGTACGGGACGCACCGGGTGGTGAAGCTGCCCGCGGCGGAGCGCGGCGCCCTGCGCGCCTACGTGGACCCCGACAACGTCGCGGTGCTCGGCGGCCGGCGCCGCTTCGTGCTCGGCATCTACGACACCGGCGACTACTACAACAGCACCGAGAGCTACGAGCCGCGCATCGCGAAGATCGCGGAGGCGCCGCTCAACATGTACATCAACTACTGGATGGGCCAGGCCGCCAACGGCCCCCTGCGGGCCATGATGACCGCGCTGCAGAACTACGGGATGCACTACCTGCACACCGTGAACATCTGGTACGAGAACGAGCCGGCCTGGCCGAACTTCCCCGCCTGCGAAGACGGCCGCACCGCGGCCGCGATCGGCGCCGCCGCCTACACCGAGTGCCGGGCCCGCGAGCTGCGGGGCCATCCCGGCCTGGCCGGCTGGTACACCGTGGACGAGGAGCTGGTCAGCCAGGCCCGGCCGGTCTTCGACCAGTACCGCACCCTGAACCGGAGCGACCCCGGCGGCCTGACCTACATCGTGCAGGACAGCACGCGCGAGCTGTCGCGCTGGCGCGACACCACCGACGTGATGGGGGTGGATCCCTACCCGATCTTCAACATCCCGCTCGGCTCGCCCTCGCCGCTCGAGCAGGTGACGCAGTGGACCGAGGACGCGGTGCGCTCGGTCGCCGGCGCGCGGCCGGTGTGGCCGGTGATCCAGTACTTCCAGTTCGGCGGCAACGGCCACTGGCCCACCTACGACGAGCTGCGCACCATGAGCTACATGGCCATCGTGGGCGGGGCCAAGGGGCTCTTCTACTGGAGCTACGGGGCGGCCGGGCTCCAGGGCGTGGCGGACCCGGCCGAGCGCGAGGCGTATTGGCAGCGCCTGGTGGGCGTGACGCGCGAGATCGCGGGGCTCGAGCCCGCGCTTCTCTCGCCGGACGCGCCGGGGCTGCTGTCCGCGGTCTCGACCTCGGCGGTGCGCACGCTGGTCAAGCGCGTGGGCGCGACCACGTACGTGATCGCGGTGAACAACACGGGCGCCGCCGTCTCCGCGACCTTCACCATGGCCGAGCCGTTCGCCGGCGTCCAGGTGCGGGAGGAGGGCCGCTCGCTCCCCGGCGGGTCGAGCTTCACCGACTCGTTCGCCCCCTACGGCGTGCACGTGTACGCGCTGGGCGACGAGGCCGGCACCGCACAGCTCTCCGTCAGCGCGGCGTCGGTGCCGCCGGGCGGCGCGGTCACCGTGACCCTGACCGGCGGGCGCGGCGGCGCGCAGGACTGGATCGCGCTCGCCCGCGCGGGCGCGCCCCCCAGCAGCGTGCTCGAATGGACCTACGTCGGCGCCGGCCTGGCCACGCGGTCGTGGACCGTGCACCCGGCCACCCCCGGCGAATACGAGTTCCGGTTGTTCCTCGACAACGCCTACACGGCCGGCGCCACCAGCCCGCGGTTCACGGTGGCCTCGGCCGCCGCTCCGGAGCTGACGCTCGGCAGCGCGACCGCGCCGCTGGGCACGGCCGTGACCGTCACCCTGAGCAACGGCACGGGCGGCGCGCAGGACTGGCTCGCGCTCGCGCCCGTGGGCGCGCCCGCCACGACGGTCACGCAGTGGGCCTACGTGGGCCCGGGCGTGACCACGCGCACCTGGACCGCCATCCCGCCGGCCGCGGGCGCCTACGAGTTTCGCCTGTTCCTCAACAACGGCTACACGCTCGCGGCCACGAGCCCGGCCGTCACCGTGACCGCGCCCTCCGCGCCGCGGCTGACCGTGGCCGCGCTCTCGTCGCCGGGAGACTCCGGCGCGCTCACCGGTCCGATCGCGGTGACGCTCAGCAACGGCCCCGGCGGCGCGACGGACTGGCTGGCCCTGGCCCCCGCGGGATCCGCGAGCACGACCGTGACGCAGTGGACGTGGGTCGGCGCGGGCGTGACCACCCGCACGTGGACGGTGACGCCGCCCGCGTCCGGGACCTACGAGTTCCGGCTGTTCCTGAACAACTCGTACGTGCGCGCCGCCACCAGCCAGGCGTTCGCCTGGGGCGGCGGCGCGGGGGCGTCGTTGACCCCGAGCGTGGCCACCGTGGCCTCCGGAGGCTCGCTGAGCGTGAGCCTGGCCGGCGCGCCGGGCGGCGCGCTCGACTGGCTGGCCCTGGCTCCGGTCGGATCGCCGGACACCACGGTCGCGCAGTGGGCCTTCGTCGGGGCGGGTGTCACCACCCGGGCCTGGACCGTCACTGCGCCGGCGCCGGGGACCTACGAGTTCCGCCTGTTCCTGAACAACACGTACACGCGCGCGGCCACCAGCGCCCCGGTGACCGTCACCGCGGCCGTCTCGGCGCCCGCGCTGGCGGCGAGCACCGGATCGCTGACGCTCGGCGGATCGGTGACGGTCACCCTGACCAACGGCCCGGGCGGGGCCGAGGACTGGATCGCGCTCGCGCCGCTCGGCTCGCCGGCCACGAACGTGGCGCGGTGGATCTACGTGGGCGCGGGGATCCGGAACCGCACCTGGACGGTGATCCCGCCGGCCGTCGGCGCCTACGAGTTCCGGCTGTTCCTGAACGGCGGCTACGTGAAGACGGCGGCGAGCGCGCCGGTCTGGGTGTCGCCGTGAGCGCGCGGGAGGATCACGAGCTCTCCGCGCGGCCCTTCGGTCCCGCCAGGAACGGGCAGCCGGCGTAATCCGCGCGCACGCAGCGCACGCCGCGGAGCACCGAGCGCAGCGGGGCCGCCGAGCGCCCGCGCACCGAGCGTGCGAGCCCGAGCGCGAAGAGGCCGGCCACGAAGGCGCCGTAGGCGAGACGGGTGGCCGCGTCCTTCGGCATGTTCTTGCGATACCGGTAGGTCGTGGCCACCAGCTCGAACTCGAGGTCGCGCTCGGAGCGCTTCCACTCCCCGGCCGAGGCGTGGGCCAGCCAGGCGCCGCCCACCAGCGCCAGCGCGCGGCCGGGCGCGTGCCGCTCCAGCCGCTGCGAGATCTCGACGTCTTCCCCCACCGACGGGCCGCGGTAGCGCGGGTCGAAGCCGCCCTCCGCGAGCAGCGCGTCGCGCCGGCAGACCATCAGGCCGCCGTTGAGCTTGCCGGTGGGCACGCGCTGTCCGCGCGCGACGCGCGCCCAGTCCCAGTAGACGGGCTGGCGCTCGTCCCAGAACGGGCCCGGGTGGAACAGCCGGGACAGCGCCACCGCGCGCGGCGCGGGGCGCGCGTACGTCGTGATGATTCCGCCCACGCCGAGGAGCTCCGGCGCGTCGCGCAGCGCGCCGGCGAGGATCTCGAGCGCGGCCGCGTCGGGGATCCCGTCGTCGTCGAGGAACGCGACCAGCGGCGCCCGCGCGCGCCGGAGCCCGTCGTTGCGCGCGGCCGCGGCGCCGTCGATCGAGGGATCCAGCACGTAGACCAGCTCCGGCCGGCCGGCCGGGCCCGCCTCGGCGACCAGCCGCTCGACCGCGCGGCGGCTCTGGTCGGTGGCGCTCTGGTCCACCACGATCAGCTCCGCGGGAGGCGAGGTCTGCGCGAGCAGCGCGGAGACGAGCCGCGCCAGCAGCGCCGGCCGGTTCTTCGTCGGCACGACCACCGCGACGTCGAGCGGGCCGTAGTCCATGCCGGAAGCCGGCAAACATCGTAGCGTGCGCGCCGCCCGCGCCGCGGGCCCTGTGGTACGCTGTTTTTGCTCGGCGAGCGAGCATGCGCGCCGCGGTCACCCGGGGGTTGCGCGACTGGAGAGCCTCACCGAGTGCTGGGACCGCTATGCCGCCAGCCGCGCGGCGGTCGCGGAAGACCTCGTCGCCCTGGCGCGGTCGGTGGCCGGGCCGGTGGACACCCTCCGCGTGCTCGACGTCGGCTGCGGGGCGGGAGCCATCTCCGCCGCGTTCGCGCGGCACGGCGCGCGCGTCACCTCGATGGACCTCGAGGTCGGCCGGGTCGAGAGCACGGTCGCGCGCGTCCGGTCCGAGCACCGCTCGCTGGCCGGCGCGCTGGTCGGCGACGGCTGCCGTCTTCCCCTGCGGCCCTCGAGCTTCGACTTCATCGTGCTGATGGACCTGATCGAGCACGTGCCGGACCCGGCGGCGCTCCTGCGCGGGGTGGCGGAGGCGGTGAGCCCGCGGGGATGGATCTACGTGACGGTGCCCAATCGCCACTCGCTGGTCAACGTGATCAACGACCCGCACTACAACGTCCCGGCCGTGGGCATCCTGCCCAAGCGGTGGGCCGAGTGGTACGTCATCCGGCTGCTCAAGCTGCGGCCGGTCTACACGCTCGAGCAGTACTTCGCGCTGCCCGAGGCGCGGGCGCTGATCGCGGCCGCCGGCCTCGAGGCGCGGCTGCTGCAGGACGAGATCAAGGGCAAGATCACGCAGGGCGGCCCGCCGGTGAGCCCGAACCGCACGTGGATGTGGCGCCTCTCGCGCGTGCGGCCGGTCCAGCGGCTGCTCCTGCGCAGCCTCGACACCGCGCTCTTCCTCCGGCTCGTCCAGCCGGCCTGGTCCTTCCTCTGCCGCCGCGCCCACTGGCAGCAGGACCTCCACCGCACGAGGTCATGAGTCCGGGGTCAGCGCTCGTCGAGCTCGAACAGCCAGTAATGGGTCGGGTACAGCCCGTTCTTCTGGACCACCGGATCGGCGTATTTCGGCTCCTTCACGCGCAGACGGTAGCCGCCCCCGGAGAGCACCGGCAGGAAGTCCTCACCGCGGGTGGTGCGGAGCTCGGCCCCGGCGCATCCGGCGGCGTTCGGCGCGACCATCAGGTGGCGCACGCGCAGCGCGCGAAGCCGCCGGACCCACCAGTCGATCGCGCCCAGCGAGCACTCCGAGAAGCTGTGGATGTTGACCGCGGCGTCGATGCTGCCGGGGGCGATCCGGGCGTCGAGCTCGTCCAGCGGAACGACGGTGACGCGCCCGGTGAGCCCGCGAAACCGGACGTAGAACTCGCTGAGGAAGGTGGATGTCGCGACGGCGTCGGTGCAGTAGTAGTGGCCGAGCCCGTCCAGCGCCGCCGCCGCGCGGCACGCCAGACGGCCGTAGCCGGCCCCCACGTCGAGCACCCGGAGGCCGGCGCGGGTCGCCAGGCCGAGGTGCCGGTCCAGGAACAGCAGCTCGCTCACCGAATCGAGCAGGTCGCGGCTGACCAGCCGCCCATCGACACCGAACGTGAACGCGCCAAAGGCGCCGTCCTCCTCGAGGCGCTCCAGCCAGCCATGGCGGTCGAGCGTCTTCAGGTGATACGCGACCAGCGCGTACTGGACCTCGGAGACGTGGCGGACCTGCCAGACGTAGGCGTTGTCCCCCCGGAAAGAGCGGAGATCGTCGTCGGCGACGTATGCGTCGGTCCACACCGGGGCCGTGGTCACGGCCGCGTCGGCCGCGGCGTAGCGCGCCGCCAGCTCACGCAGGCGGGGGTGGTCGCGCCGCAGGTACGCGCTGGCCTCGGCGGAGAGCGCAGACGTCCCGTGGGCGGCTCCGTCCTCTCGAAGCTGCCAGTCGAAGAGCCTGGACGTGGCCACC
>DATBIZ010000420.1:0-9869 GCA_036556645.1 Vicinamibacteria bacterium
CCCCGGTGGCTTGCTCGGCCGGCGCGCGATGGACGGTGAGGGACGGCTTGTCGGCGTCCTCGGCGCCGACCGCACCGGGCGCGCCGGCGGGCCAGAGCAGCACGGGACCGTCATCGGGGGCCGCGGCCACGGCCATCAGAAAGGCGAGAAGCTGAACCATGGCCCGACGATACATCGTGGGCTCCCGGGCGCGGCGGCGATCCGTGTAGAATCCCGTCCGTCCTCTCCTGAGACAAGACCATGCCCTACGCTCCGCTGGACCTGTCCGGTCGTGTGGCAGTGGTCGTCGGCGGAACCTCCGGGATCGGCCAGGCCATCGCGCTCGGGCTGGCCGAGGCCGGCGCCGACGTGGTGCCGACCTCGCGCCGCATCGAGCAGGTCGAGCAGACGGCGGCCGAGGTCGAGCGGCGCGGGCGCCGCAGCCTTCGCCTGACCTCCGACGTCACCGACCGGCCCTCGCTCGAGAAGCTGCTCGCGGAGACGGTGCGGGCGCTCGGCAAGGTGGACATCATGGTCAACGCCGCCGGGCGCACCAAGCGCGTGCCCTCGCTCGACATGAGCGAGGAGGACTGGTCGGCGATCCTCGAGACGAACCTGACCGGCGCCCTGCGGGCCTGCCAGGTGTTCGGCCGGCACATGATCGAGCGGCGCTACGGGCGCATCACGAACATCGCCTCGCTGGCCTCGTTCGTGGCGCTCTACGAGGTGGCGGCCTACAACGCGAGCAAGGCCGGGCTGGCCGCGCTCACGCGCTCGCTGGCCCTGGAGTGGGCGCAGTACAACGTGTGCGTGAACGCGATCGCGCCCGGGGTGTTCCGCACGCCGCTCAACGCGAAGCTGATCGACGAGAGCGACCGCGGGCGCGAGCTGCTCCAGCGCACGCCGATGAAGCGCTTCGGCAAGGTCGAGGAGCTGGCGGGAGCGGCGGTGTTCCTCTCCTCCGACGCGGCCAGCTACGTGACGGGCTCGGTGATGGCGGTGGACGGCGGGTTCCTGGCCAGCGGCGTCAACCAGTGAAGGCCCGCCGCGGCACGCCGTGAAGATCGTGGACGGCCGGGTGATCGTCTGCGGTCCCGGCCGCAACTTTGTCACGCTCAAGCTCACCACCGAGGACGGCCTGTACGGGCTCGGCGACGCCACCCTCAACGGGCGCGAGCTGTCGGTGGCCAGCTACCTCGGCGACCACGTCGTGCCGCTGCTGGTCGGACGCGATGCCCGCCGCATCGAGGACACCTGGCAGTACCTCTACCACGGCGCCTACTGGCGGCGCGGGCCGGTCACCATGGCCGCGATCGCGGCCGTGGACACCGCGCTCTGGGACATCGCGGGCAAGGCGCTGAACGTGCCGGTCTACCGGCTGCTCGGCGGCCGCTCGCGGGACGCGGTCACCGTGTACGGCCACGCCAACGGCGCCGACCTCGACGGCACCCTGGCGGCGGTGGCGAAGCACCGCCAGGAGGGCTATCGCGCGATCCGCGTGCAGTGCGCGGTGGCGGGCCTCGAGGGCACCTACGGCGTGGCCAAGGGCAGCGCGCCCTACGAGCCCGCCACCAAGGGCCTGCCGCAGCCGAGCACCTGGAGCACCGAGGCGTACCTCCAGTTCATCCCGTCCGTGTTCGCGCGCGTGCGGCAGGAGTTCGGCCCCGACCTCCACCTGCTCCACGACGTGCACCATCGCCTCACGCCGATCGAGGCGGGACGGCTGGGGAAGCTGCTCGAGCCGTTCCACCTGTTCTGGATGGAGGACCCCGTGCCGGCGGAGCTGCAGGAGGGGTTTCGCCTGATCCGCCGCCACACCACGACCCCCCTGGCCGTGGGCGAGGTGTTCAACAGCATCCACGACTGCACCACGCTGATCACGGAGCAGCTCATCGACTACATCCGCGCCAGCGTGGTGCACGCGGGCGGGCTCACGCATCTGCGCAAGATCGCGCACCTGGGCGAGGTGTACCATGTGCGCACCGGGTGCCACGGCGCCACCGACCTGAGCCCGGTCTGCCTGGCCGCCGCGCTGCACTTCGGCCTCGCCCTGCACAACTTCGGGATCCAGGAGCACATGCCGCACGCCGCGGTCACCGACGCCGTGTTCCCGCACGCCTATTCGTACGAGGACGGCGCGATGTACCCGGGAGACGCGCCGGGCCTGGGCGTGGACCTCGACGAAGCCGCCGCCGCCGGGCATCCCTACGAGCGCGCCTACCTGCCCGTCTCGCGCAAGCTCGACGGCACCGTCCACAGCTGGTGAAACCATGAGCACCTCGCCAGCCGTCGCCCACGTCCCCGCGCCGGCCACGGGCAAGCTGCGTCACCTGCGCTGGTACATCTGCGGCCTGCTCTTCCTCGCCACCACCATCAACTACCTCGACCGCCAGGCCGTGGGCGTCCTGAACCCGATCCTGCGCACGGAGATCGGCTGGGACGACGCCGGGTTCGGCTGGGTCATGTTCGCGTTCCAGCTCGCCTACGCCCTGATGTTCCCGATCTCCGGACGGCTGCTCGACCTGTTCGGGGTCCGGCGCGGCCTGTTCTGGGCCGTCATCGTGTGGAGCATCGCGGCGATGGCGCACGCGTTCGCGCGCTCCCCGCTCGGGTTCGCGGTGGCGCGGTTCGCCCTCGGCATCGGGGAGGCGGCCAACTTCCCGGCCTCGATCAAGGCGATCGCCGAGTGGTTCCCCCGGCACGAGCGGGCGCTGGCCACCGGCATCTTCAACTCGGGCACCAACGTCGGGGTGATGCTGTCGCCGGCGATCGTGTGGGTGGCCGTGCAGTGGCACTGGCAGGCCGCGTTCATCGTCACCGGCCTCACCGGCCTGCTCTGGCTGTTCCTCTGGCGGTGGCTCTACCGCTCGCCGCGGGAGCACCCGCGGCTCAGCGCGGAGGAGCTGGCCCTGATCACGCGGGACGCCGAGCCGGAGGTGCCGGCCGCGCGCGTGCCCTGGACCGCGGTGCTGCGCTACCGCCAGGCCTGGGCGGTGCTGCTCGGCAAGATGCTCACGGACCCGGTCTGGTGGTTCTACCTCTACTGGCTGCCCTCCTACCTCAACCGCGAGCGCGGCGTCTCCGCCCTGACCGCGTCCGTGATGCTGCTCTATCCCTACATCGCGGCCGACGTGGGCAGCGTGGGCGGCGGCTGGCTCTCCGGGTTCCTGATCAAGCGCGGCTGGCCGGTGGGCTCGGCCCGGCTGGTGGCCATGGGCCTGTTCGCGCTGTGCATGCCCGGGGCGATCTGGGCCGTGTTCACCCAGAACTTCGTGCTCGCGCTCTCGCTGATCAGCCTGGCCACCGCCGCGCACCAGGCGTGGTCCGCGAACATCTTCACCCTCGCCTCCGACATGTTCCCGAAGACGCTGGTCGGCTCCGTGGTGGGCCTGGCCGGGATGGCCGGCGCGATCGGCGGCATGTTCATGACCCTCATCGCGGGCGGCATGCTGCAGTGGACGGGCAGCTACGTACCGCTGTTCGTGCTGGCCGGCCTGATGCACCCGCTGGCCTTCGGCGCGATCCTGTTCTTCGGCGGGCGGAAGCTGGAGCCGGCCGACGTGGCCGTCGAGCGGACGACCGCGCGCAGCGCGGCGCTGGTCACGGCGGGCGCGGTGATGGCGCTCGCGGGCGCGGCCCTGGCGCTCCTGGTCGCCGCGCAGTGGGACGCCATCGTCGCCACCACCCGCTCGCTCAGCGCGGCCGCGCAGGGGCTCACCGCCTCGGTCGGCGTGATGCTGCTCGGCCTCGCCCTGCTCTACGCCGGCCGCGGCCGCCGCGAACCGGCCTGAGCGCAACCTGGGACGTTCGCGACCGGACCGTCCTGGTGACGGGCGCGAGCCGCGGCATCGGCCGCGAGGCCTGCCTGCGGCTGGCCAGCCTGGGGGCGCGCGTGGTGATGGTCGGCCGCGACCGCGAGCGCACGGAGCGGGCGCGCGCGGAGGTGGCCGCGCGCAGCGGCTCCGCCGCCGTGTCGTGGCTGCTCTGCGACTTCGAGTCGCAGCGGGACGTCCGCGGGCTCGCCGCGGAGTTCCTCGCGCGGCACGACCGCCTGCACGTGCTCCTCAACAACGCGGGCGGCGTGAACAAGGCGCGCCGGCTGACCGCGGACGGGGTCGAGGCGACCTTCGCGGTGAACCACCTGGGCTATTTCCTGCTCACGAACCTGCTGCAGGACGCGCTGCGGCGCAGCGCGCCCGCCCGCGTGGTCAACGTGGCCTCGATCGGGCACCGGCGGGGCACGCTCGACTTCGCGGACCTCGGCTTCGCGCGCGGCTACTCGATCATGAAGGCCTACGCCCGCTCGAAGCTGGCGAACGTGCTGTTCTCGGCGGAGCTGGCGCGGCGCCTCGCGGGCAGCGGCGTGACCTCCAACGCCGTGCATCCCGGCGCGGTGGACACCAACATCTGGTCGGGCGCCCCGCTGTGGGCGAAGCCTGTCATAGCCCTCGCGTTGAGGCCCTTCTTCATCTCCGTCGAGAAGGGCGCCGGGCCGCTGGTGTGGCTGGCGGCGGACCCCGCGCTCGACACCGTCACCGGCCGCTATTTCGAGCGCTACAAGGAAGTTGCGCCGGCGCCGCTGGCCGCCGACGCCGCCCTCGCGCGCCGGCTCTGGGACGAGAGCGCGCGGCTGGCCGGCCTGCCCGAGGCCGCCGCTTGACGAAGGCGCCTTGGCTCCGGGGACCGTCCTGGGTCAGTATTGGGGGCTATTGTCGACCATCCCGACCGAAGGAGAAGGAAATTTGGATACGTCCCGCATCGAATCGACCGCCGAAACCCTGCCCGCAGGCCTGAACCCTCCGCACGGAGGCGCTCTCGTGGACCTGATCGTCACGGACGAGCGCGCCGCCGAGCTCAAGGGCGCCTCGCGCGACTGGCCGTCCTGGGACCTCACGCCGCGGCAGGTCTGCGACCTCGAGCTCCTGCTCAACGGCGGCTTCTCGCCGCTCACGGGCTTCCTGGGCAAGGCGGACTACGAGTCGGTGTGCGCGTCCATGCGCCTGCGCAGCGGGGCGCTGTGGACGATGCCGATCACGCTCGACGTGACCGAGGAGCTGGCCTCGCGGCTGTCGCCGGGCGCCTCCCTCGCGCTGCGCGACCTCGAAGGGGTGATGCTGGCCGTGCTGCAGGTCGAGGACGTCTGGCGGCCCGACCGCGAACGGGAGGCCCAGGCGGTCTTCGGCACCACCAGCCGCGACCACCCGGGCGTCGCCTACCTGCTCGACAGGGCCCATCCCTTCTACGTGGGCGGCCGGCTGGAGGGCCTGCGCCTGCCCGCCCATTACGACTTCCCGTCGCTGCGCCTGACGCCGGCCGAGCTGCGCGGCGAGTTCGCCCGCCTGGGCTGGAAGCGCATCGTCGCGTTCCAGACCCGCAACCCGATGCACCGCGCGCACCAGGAGCTCACGCTGCGCGCGGCGCGCGAAGCCAACGCCAACCTGGTGATCCAGCCGGTGGTCGGGATGACCAAGCCCGGCGACCTGGACCACTACACGCGCGTGCGCTGCTACCAGGCGCTGCTGAACCACTATCCGCCGGACACGGCGCGGCTCGCGCTGCTGCCGCTGGCCATGCGCATGGGCGGCCCGCGCGAGGCGGTGTGGCACGCGATCATCCGCAAGAACTACGGCTTCACGCACCTGATCGTGGGGCGCGACCACGCCGGCCCGGGCGCGGACCGGAGCGGCAAGCCCTTCTACGGCCCCTACGATGCCCAGGAGCTCCTGCGCCAGCACGAGCGGGAGCTGGGCGTGCAGATGGTGGACTTCAAGATGATCGTGTACGTGAAGGAGCTCGACGCCTACGTGCCCGACCACGAGGTGCCCGCGGGGACGACCGCGATGAACATCTCCGGCACGCAGCTCCGCAACCTGCTCGCGAAGGGGCAGGACATCCCGGAGTGGTTCACGTTCCCGGACGTGGCCCGGGAGCTGCGCCGCACGCACCCGCCGCGCGCGGAGCAGGGCTTCACCGTCTTCTTCACCGGCCTCTCCGGCGCCGGCAAGTCCACCATCGCCAACGCGCTGTTCGTGAAGTTCCTGGAGCTGGGCGGCCGTCCCGTCACGCTGCTCGACGGCGACATCGTGCGCAAGCACCTCTCCTCCGAGCTCGGCTTCTCGAAGGCGCACCGCGACCTGAACATCCTCCGCATCGGCTACGTGGCCTCCGAGATCACCAAGAACGGAGGGGTGGCGGTGTGCGCGCCGATCGCGCCCTACGACGCGATCCGCAAGGAGGTGCGCAGCATGATCGCGCCGCACGGCGGGTTCGTGCTCGTGCATCTCTCCACGCCGCTCGAGGTCTGTGAGCAGCGCGACCGCAAGGGCATGTACGCCAAGGCGCGGGCCGGCATCATCAAGGAGTTCACCGGCATCTCCGACCCGTACGAGGCGCCGGCCGACGCCGAGGTGGTGCTCGACACCAGCGACCTCACCCCGGAGCAGGCCGCGGACGCGGTGTTCGAGTACCTGGAAAAGGAAGGGTTCATTGCCCGCCCCGCCGCCGCCTGAGGCGGCGGACCTGCTGGAGCGGATCCACGCCGGCCTGAAGGCGGCGCTGACCGTGCTCGCGGGCTTCCGCGCGGGCGCGGTCGCGTCCGAGGACAAGGCCGGCGGGCGCGGCCTGGTCACCGAAGCGGACCGCGCGGTGGACGAGGTGCTCGCCCGCATGCTGCCGCGCGACGGCGAGGGCTGGCTCTCCGAGGAGAGCGTGGACGACGCCCGCCGGCTCGCGCAGCGGCGTGTCTGGGCGGTGGACCCCCTCGACGGCACCAGCGAGTTCGTGCACGGGATCCCGGAGTGGTGCGTGTCCATCGGTTACGTGGAGGACGGGTGGCCGGTGGCCGGCGGCATCGCGAATCCCGCCACCGGCGAGGTCTTCCTGGGTGCGGCCGGTGCGGGCGTCCTCTACAACGGCCGTCCGGCCGGCGTGAGCCGGCGCGACGGCCTCGAAGGCGCGGTCGTCCTGGCCAGCCGCAGCGAGGTCGCGCGCGGCGACTGGGCGCGCTACGCAGGTTCGCCGTTCACGGTGAAGCCGATGGGCTCGGTCGCCTACAAGCTGGCGCTGGTGGCGGCAGGTCTCGCCGACGCCACCTGGACGCTCGCGCCGAAGCACGAGTGGGACGTCGCGGCCGGCGTGGCTCTGGTGCGGGCGGGCGGCGGCCGCGCGGGCACGCTCGACGGCTCGCCCCTGCGGTTCAACCAGGTTCGACCCTGGCTGAGCGGCCTGGCCGCGTACCCCGAGGCTCTCGCCGGGGCGGTCGAGCCGTGGCTGTCCCTGGACGGCCGGAGGACCGAGAGCCGGCTCTGAGGCGGCCGGCCCGCCGCTCCCTTCAATGCCCCGGGTGGTCGCCGGGGACGCCGCCGCCGGCCGCCGCCGGTCCCGCCGGCGGGCGGGCGAGGGAGAGGAATTGCTCCGGCAGGACCGGCTTCACGAGGACGTGGTCGATGCCGGCTTCGCGGGCACGCTCACGATGCTCCTCGCCCGCATGGCCGGTGACCGCGACGATCAGCGCGTCCTTCGTGCCGGGAGCAGCGCGCAGGCGACGCGCCACCTCGAAGCCGTCCATCCCGGGCAGGCCGATGTCGAGCACCACGAGCTGGGGGCGGAAGCGGCCCGCCAGCTCCAGCGCGGTCGGCCCGTCCGGCGCGCTGCGCACGTCGTGGCCCATCGACTCCAGCAGCAGCTGAAGGGATTCCACCGAGTCGGCGTTGTCGTCCACGAGCAGGATCCGTAGCCGCTCCCCGTCGTACACCAGCACCGGGGTGGCGCGAGCCTCGGCGCCAAAGCCCGCCAACGCCGGCAGGCGGACCACGAAGACGCTGCCCTTGCCGGGGCCTTCGCTGGAGGCCTCGATGGTGCCGCCGTGCAGGTCCACGATCTTCCGGGCGATGGCCAGCCCCAAACCGAGGCCGCTCTCCCGCCGGTCCATGCTCCGCTCGCCCTGGACGAACGGCTCGAAGACGTGCGGCAGGAGACCCGGCGACATGCCGCGGCCCGTGTCGCGCACCCGGATCGCCACGCGGTCGCCCTCGCGCGCCACCGTGAGGTCGATGCGGCCACCCTCGGCCGTGAACTTGGAGGCGTTCTGGAGCAGGTTCGCCAGCGCCTGCGCCAGCCGGGCGCTGTCGCAGTCCACGCCGATGGCCTCGCCGGGGAGGTCCACGGACAACACCTGCTGGCGCGCGTCGATCAGCGCCCGCGCCATCTCGAGCGCGAGGCTGACGGGCGCGACCACGGCCACGGGCTCCTTGCGCACGGTGATGATGCCCTTGCCGATCCGCGAGATGTCCAGGAGGTCGTCCACGATGCGCGTGAGCTGGGCGACCTGGCGCTCGATCAGGTCGCGGGCCCAGTTCACGTTGGACTCGATCAGGCCCAGCCGGCGCAGCAACTGCACCGCGTTCGTGATCGCGGCCAAGGGGTTGCGCAGCTCGTGGGCGACCATGCTGATGAACGCGTCCTTGCGGCGGTCCGCATCGCGCAGCACGTCCTCCGCCGCCTTGATGTCCGTCACGTCGGGGCTGCTCCCGACGAAGCCGAGCAGCTCGCCGGAGGGGGAGAGGAGGGGGACGCCGTCGGACGCGATCCAGCGCCACTGGCCGTCCGCGCGGCGTGCGCGCGCTTCCGCGCGGAAGCGGCGGCGCTCCGCGATGCAGGCGCTGAACTCCCGCGCGTAGCCCGCCGCGTCGTCCGGATGCAGGAGCTCCCGCCAACCGGCCGCCTTGACCTGCTCCTCGCTGACCCCGAAGAACTCGCAGTACGCGCGGTTCACGAGCTCGATCCGGCCTTCGGCGTCCGTGACCCAGATGATCACCGGCACGCTGTCGGCCATGGTGCGGAAGCGCCGCTCGCTCTCCCGCAGCGCGTCCACCGCCCTTCGCTCGTCGGTGACGTCCAGGACGTGGCCGATCGTGAAGCGTCGGCCGTCCGGGTCCGTCGCGGCGCCGCCGGTGACGCGGACGAACCGGAGCCGCCCGTCCTTCGTCACCCCGGTCCAGTCGCGGGCGGTGGTGTCCCCCTCGAGGCGCGCCGCGTTCGCCGCGCGCGCGGCTTCGCGCTGGTCCGGCGGGAGCACGATCCAGGCGGGCTGCCCTTCCAGCTCGGCCGGGTCGTAGCCGAAGATGCGCGCGAAGGCCGGGTTGACGCGCAGGAAGGTCATCCGCTCGTCGGTGAGGCACAGGCCCGATTGCGCGTGCATGAAGACCGCCTCGAACTTCGCGCTCTGCCGCGCCGCCTCGTCCCGCGCCCGTTCCGCGCGGCGCCGTGCCTCGACCGCCGCGTCGGCGAGCGCGGCCACCATGGAGCCCACGGCCACGAACAGGAACACGGCGCCGAAGTGGCTGGGCGATGACGTGACGAACTCGTACCGCGGCGGCACGAAGAAGTATCCGCCGGCGATCCCGGCCAGAACGGTGGCGGCGAGGCCGGCGCGCAGCCCGGCCTGCAGCGCGCTCAGCGCGATGGCGGGGAAGAAGAGCGTGAACGGTGCGGTGTCGCCCAGCACCGGCTGCAGGACGAACCGCAAGGCGAGGGCCGCCGCCGTCGAGCCCAGCACCACCGCGCTGGCGCGGGCCAGCGGGCGCCGGTGGCCGTCGACGGCTGTCTGAGGCATGGTCCGGCTCGGCCTGAAACGCGGGCGGGGGCGTGGAACGCGTCTAGCGTCTCCCCAACGTTACACCGCGCTGCCGGTGCCATCAAGGCCGAAGTAGTCGCGCGCGTTGAAGAAGCACACGTCGCGGACGAGCTTCGCGAGCAGGTCGCGGTCCATGGGCACCAGGCCGTTCTCGGCGTCCCGGCCCAGGATGTTGCACAAGAGCCGGCGGAAGTACTCGTGCCGCGGGTACGAGAGGAAGCTGCGCGAGTCGGTGACCATGCCCACGAAGCGCGCC
>DATBIZ010000421.1:0-6941 GCA_036556645.1 Vicinamibacteria bacterium
CGCTTGAGCCACCTGCTCGACCTCCAGGAGGAGGCGGAGGTGGAGGACAACCTGCGGTTCCTCAAGCGGCGCGAAGAGGCGCTCTAGTGTTTCGTAACCGAAGTGTTGTCGACACCGAGAGCGCCGAGGCGCCCGGATCGCGAGGCGCGAGGAGGGCGCATAGCGGTGCTATGCAACCGACGAGCAACGAAGCGAGCCGGGATGCATCGGCGCTCGAATGTAACAAGACTTCGGTGACGAGACACTAGTCGGCCGATTCGTGCGCGCCGGGCAGGTGCTCCCGCAGGCAGGTCAGGAGCTCGCCGGCCGCCTCCGCGTGGCCGCGGGCGTTGAAGTGCGTGTCGGCGAGGCGCAGGCGGGCGTCCTCGCCTTCGAAGCGCGCCGACAGCGCGCACCAGGCGATGCCGTGGTCCCCGCAGTACGCGCGCAGCGCCTGCCGCGCCTGGCGGGCCTCCAGGCCGGACGCCAGCCGGTCGTAGGCGCGCAACGGCGCCGGGCGGCGGTAGCTCTCCGGGTCCTGGTCGGGGATGAAGAGCACCACCAGCGGCGCGCCGCGGGCGTCGAGGCTCGCCTTCATCTCGCCGAGCAGCGCGCGCGTGCGCGCCACGTCCGAGGCGAACCGGCGCTTGCGCGCGAGGCCGGACAGGCCCGCGTCCGCGAGCGCGGCCAGCACGCTCCTGCCGCGCAGCGTCCGCCAGGGCCCGCCCGCCGACGCGGGGGCGTCGCGCAGGTAGCCGTCCTCGACCACCCGCGCGCGGGGCGCGTCGCCGTTGTTGTGGTAGTCGTTGCCCTCGTAGAACGCGAGCACGACCAGGTCCGGGTCGTAGCGCGGCGCCAGCCAGTGGAGCATCTGCAGGGACTCGTAGGTGCCGAAACCGGGGATGCCGGCGTTGACCACCTCGTAGCGGCCGGGCGCGGCGGCATCGAGCCGCTTCTCGAGCACCTTGAAGAGCGACTGGTCGTTCTCCACCCCCCACCCGAACGCGAACGAATCGCCGAGGCCGAGGATGCGGATGGTACCGGGCGGCTTCGGGCCGAAGTCGCGGTCGCGCAGCCCATCGGCGCTGGCCGCCACCGCGATCGCGAAGTCGCCGCCCTCGAAGCGACCGGCGTACCCCGGCGCGAGCGTCCAGCCGACGACGGGGTGCAGGCGGTAGAGACCCCGCGGATGGGGCGCGCGGGCGCCGGGCCGCGCCTGCTGCCGCGACTGCAGCCGCTGCACCGAGGCCAGCGGCAGGAGCCGCAGCAGCCCCTCCGCCCCGAGCAGCGCGAGGAGGGTGGCGGCGATGGCCAGCGCGCCGACGGCGGCCCGCTCGCGCCACCGCGCCCGATCAGGCACGGTCACCGTTCATGGGGAGGCTCCGGAGGGGACGCCAAGATAGACGGCGCGCCCGTTCGCGTCAAAGGCCGGCGGGACGGTCCCCGAGCCAGCCGCGCCGGCGGTAGACCCACAGCCCCGCCCACTCGTGGAGCGCGGCGCGGAACGCCGTGAAGCGCTGCATCGGCTGGACCAGGGTCTCGAGGTCGAACGCGGTCTCCGCCGCCGGCGAACACGTCACGGCCACGCCTTCGCGCTCGAGCGCGGCGCAGCCGCGGCGCGAGTGCGTCGGCGAGGTCACCACCACCAGGCGCGCCCAGCCGCGCGCGCGGCAGAGCGCGCCGGCCTGCACCGCCTCGTCGCGCGTGGTCTCGACCGGACCCATCGACACCACCTCGCCGCCGAGCTTCAGCCGCCCCATCGCCGTCTCCGCGAGCCGCCGGTGGGCCGTGCCCGGCTCCTGCTCGGTGACCACGAGCCGTGGGGCCGCACCCTCGGCCAGCCGCTCGAGGCCGTGGAGCAGCCGCGCCTGCGCGACCGCGGTCGCTTCCCCGTCGTCCTGCAGGCTCGACCCCAGGACCAGGATCGCGTCCGCGGGCCGCGGCGCATCGCGGCGGACGAGCGGACGCGCCAGGCGCGCGCTGAGCGGCGTCACGGCCACGGCCAGCCAGAGCAGCGCGAGCGCCGACGCGGCGAGCAGCAGCAGCGGCCGCAGCCGCGTGGCCCCGAGCAGCGCGCCGACGAGCGCGGCCGCGATCCAGAACGTCGCGTAGCCGCCCAGCACGAGGTCGCGGGCGAAGAAGTAGGCGAGGCCGCCCACGGCGGCCCCGGCGATCGCGGACGGCGCGCGCGCCGGGGACGGTTCCCGACCGGACAGAGCAGGCAGGCGCTCACGCTATGCCGCCCGACCGCGGACCGTCAAGACGGGCGGCCGGGAGGCTACCGGCGGCCCAGCATCCGTCGGATCCGCGGCGCGTCGCGGTCGGCCGGGTCGAGCTCCAGGGCGCGGCGCAGGTGCACCGCGCCCTCCTCGCGGCGGCCGAGCACGTCGTGGAGCACCACGCCGAGCGCCTTGTGGGAGACCGCCCGCGCCGGATCCTCCTCCAGGGCGCGCCGCAGCGCGTGCACCGCCTCCTCGTGCCGTCCCGCGCGCAGGGCGGTGACGCCCCACTGGTGCTGGTAGGCCGGGTTGCGCGCGTCGTAGCGCGCGGCCAGCCGGTACTCCTCGAGCGCGGCGTCGAGCCGGCCCTGCCGCTCGAGCACCGCGCCGAGCTCGTAGCGCGCGCGCGGGTCGCGAGGCGCCAGCCGCAGCACGCGCCCGAGCGCCTGCTCCGCCTGCGCCGCCTCGCCCCGCGCCGACAGCGCGAGCGCGAGGTTGCCCAGGCCGGTGAGGTCGTGTGGACGCGTCGCGAGCAGCTCGCGCAGGGGCGGCAGCGCCTGCCCCGCCCGGCCCATGGCCAGGTGCGCCTCCCCGAGCACGAGCAATGGCTCGCGCCGGTCCGGGTCGAGCGCGTGCGCCGCCTCGGCCTCGGCCAGCGCGGCCGGCCAGTGCCCGCTGCGCTCGGCGCGCACCATGCGCATCGCGTGGCGGTCGGCGGCCAGCCAGCGGGCGTGGAGAAACACGGCCGCGCCGAGCGCCGCGACCACGCCCGCGGCGACGACGGGCGGCACCAGGCGCCGCCAGCCGGCGGAGGCGTCGAAGAGCCGCCAGGCGCCCGCGTCCCAGCCGAAGCGCGTCAGCAGCGCGGCCAGCACCCCCAGGTACGTCATCGCGACCAGCGGCGGCAGCGCCTGCTGCATCGGGAAGCTGAACGCGGCGTCCACCGCCGCCCCGGCGAGCCCGAGTCCCGCGCCGAGGACCAGCGCGCGGCGGTCGGGAAGCGCCTCGCGCAGCCACAGCCGCCGGAGGGTGCGCCACAGCGCGGAGGCCAGCCAGGCGGCGAGCAGCGCGCCGACCAGGCCGAGCTCGGAGAGGACCTGCAGGTAGTCGTTGTGCGCGAAGTCGAGCTGCGATCTCTCGCCGAAGATCCGGTCCGGCGCCGCCGACCACGCGTACGCGGGATAGACGACGTCGTGGTTCCCCGCGCCCACCCCGAGCACCGGCGCGTCGCGCCACATCGCGAAGGTGTTGAGCCAGATCGCGCGGCGGTGCTGCACGCTGGTGTAGCGCACGCCCTCGCGCGCGGGGTCGAGCGCCGCCTGCTCCGCGCCGAACGCGCGCCAGACCTCGGCCAGGCGGTCCCAGGCGGCGGCGGTGCCCGCGCGGCCCAGGGCCGCGAAGGTCACCGCCGCGGCCACGATCACGGCCCCCACCAGCGCGGTCACCATCACCCGCCGCGGCGCCGGCCAGCGGATGCGCAGCTCGCGGTCGCGGGCGAGCAGGACCGTGAACAGGACCGATTGCACGGCCAGCGCGACCCAGGCCGAGCGGGTGAAGGTGACCACCACGAACGACACCATCACCGCGGTCGCGGCCACGTACTGGATCAGCAGCTTCGAGCGCGGGCGGTGCAGCAGCAGGGTGGGGCCCAGCGGCGCGGTCATCACCACGAAGGCGGCGGCCACGTTCTTGTGCACGAAGGTGGCGGCCGGGGCCTGGGCCTGGGGCAGCAGCGCGAAGCCGTACGCGTGCTGCACCAGGCCGAGCAGGGACACGAGCACGCCGGAGAGGAAGAGGGCCTGCAGCACCCGCCGCGCGTCGGTCTCGTCGCGCAGCGCGGCCGCCACCAGCCAGAACACCAGCGCGCAGGCCGCCCAGTGCATCCAGGCCACGAGCGCCTCGTGGCCGTTCACGGCCCAGGTGAGCGACGCGAGCGACCAGAGAAGCAGCGCGACCAGGGGCAGGTCGAACGGCGTGATCAGCGCGGCCAGCCGGCGCTGGCGCACGGGCCCCGCGAGCGCGGCCAGCAGCAGGAGCAGCGCGCCGGTCTGGATGAACGCGGCGCGCGGCCGGTGGGCGGCGTCCAGGTTGCCGGGGAGGATCACCCACGGCGCCAGCGCCAGGAAGGCGCAGAGGGCCCGGAACAGGCCCTCTCCGCCGGCCGGGGCCGCGACGGGCTCGGTGGCCCCGACCGAGGTCACGCCGCGGAGTGTAGCGCTACTCGCCTCCGCCGCTCCCCTGCTTGCGCAGGAACGCGGGCACGTCGAGGTCGAGCCGGCTGCCCACCGCCGCCTTCGCGTTCGGCGTCTTGCGGTAGAAGCCCGCGCCCTCGGGCGCGGCGGCGTGGGTGTGCGCGGCGGGCGCGGCGCCGGAGCCGACGTAGTTCGAGAGGTCCACCGGCGTGGGCGGCGCCTTGCGCTGCCCCTTCGTGAAGCCGGTGGCGATCACGGTCACCTTCACCGCCTGGCCCATGGACTCGTCGGTGACGATCCCGTAGATCACGTTGGCCTCGGGGTCGGCCACCTTGGTGATCAACGAGGTCGCCTCGGCCGCCTCGGAGAGCGCGAGGTCGGGGCCGCCGGTGATGTTCACGATGATCCCGCGCGCCCCCTCGATCGAGCTGTCCTCCAGCAGCGGGTTCGAGACCGCGCGCTGCGCGGCCTCCACCGCCCGGTTGTCCCCCTCGCCGATGCCGGTGCCCATCACCGCCTGGCCCATCCCCTTCATCACCGCGCGCACGTCGGCGAAGTCCAGGTTGATCTGGCCGGGCACGGTGATGATGTCGCTGATCCCCTGCACGGCCTGGCGCAGCACGTCGTCGGCCACGCGGAAGGCCTCGGACACCGGCGTGTTGCGGGCGACGGTCTGCAGCAGCCGGTCGTTCGGGATCGCGATCACGGAGTCCACGCACTCCTTGAGCTGGGCGAGCCCGTCGAGGGCCTGGCCCATGCGCCGTTTGCCCTCCAGGCTGAAGGGCAGCGTCACCACCGCGACCGTGAGCACGCTGCCGCTCTCCCCGCCGAGCTGCCCCGCGATCGAGGCCACCACGGGCGCGGCGCCGGTGCCGGTGCCGCCGCCGAGGCCGGTGGTGATGAACACCATGTCCGACCCCTCGAGCGCGTCGCAGATCTTCTCGGTGTCCTCGACCGCGGCCTGCCGGCCGATGTCGGGGTTGGCGCCGGCGCCGAGCCCCTTGGTGAGCTTGCCGCCGATCTGGATCTTCACCGGCGCGCGGTTCTGCCGCAGGGCCTGCATGTCGGTGTTGACCGCGATGAACTCGATGCCCTGCAGGCCGGCCGCGATCATGCGGCTGATCGCGTTGCCGCCCCCGCCGCCCACGCCCACCACCTTGATGCGGGCGCCGCGCACCTCCTCCTCCGCGAACGTGATGCGGCCGGGCCCGTCGATCTCCTTCGCCACTCTAGATACCCTCCGAACATCCGGTCATGAAGCCGCACCGGAGACAGATCCGCTTGCAGTGCGCCGCGATGACCGGGGCGCCGCACATCTCGCATGGCTGGTCCGCGGACAACGGCGCCGCTCCCTTGCGCGCGCCCTCCTGGGGGCGGGAGCGCACGATCGGCAGGGGCGGGAACGCGGGACCTTCGGGTTTGGATTCCATGATCCTCCTGCGTCATCTCGGGGGGATCGCTCGGGCCGTTACCCAACTTCGGCTCCGATGGCCCTCGCGTTCCCCCCAGAACCCCCCTACGCAGTCGCCCCCGCGCTGCGTGCGAGGCCGCCTGCTCCTCAGAAGAAGTCCGAGAGCCAGCCCATCAGGCGCCCGGTGACCTTGCCGAAGGTCCCCGTCGCCACCGCGCGGGACGTGCCCAGCGCCGCGCCGGTGCGGTTCCGCGACCCGTAGAGGACGAGCCCCACCGCGGTCGAGTAGACCGGGCTCGCCACCACGTCCACCAGGCCCCCGATGCCCGAGGGGGTGCCGCGCCGCACCGGCATGTCGAAGATCTGCTCCGCGATCTCCGGCATCCCCTCGAGGATCGAGCCGCCGCCGGTGAGGACCACCCCGCTGTTGAGGGAGCGGTCGAAGCCCGCCCGGCGGATCTCGGCCAGCGCGAGCTGGCAGACCTCCTCGGCCCGGGCCTGGATCACGTCGCCCAGCACCTGCCGGGCCATGATCCGCGGCTTGCGCCCGCCCACGCTCGGAACCTCGATCGAGTCCTCCTCCGGCACCATCGACGTCAAAGCGCAGCCGTGCTTCTTCTTGATCTTCTCGGCCTCCCCCACCGGGGTCCGCAGGGCCACCGCCACGTCGTTGGTGAAATGCTCGCCGCCCACCTGTAACACGGCGGTGTGCCATAACGCGCCCTTTTCGAAGATGGCCAGGTCGGTCGTCCCCCCGCCCAGGTCCACCAGGGCCACCCCCAGCTCCTTCTCGTCGGGGGTCACGCAGGCCTCCGCCGCCGAGAGCTGGGTGAGCACGGTGTCGATCACCTCGATCCCCGCGCGGTTCACGCAGGTCACCGTGTTCTGGGCCGCGGTGGCGGAGCAGGTGATCACGTGCACGTTGACCTCGAGCCGCGTGCCGGTCATGCCCATCGGGTCGCCGATGCCGTCCTGGTCGTCGACGACGAACTCCTGCGGGATGATGTGGATGATCTCCCGGTCGGGCGCGAGCGCGACCGCGCGCGCGGTCTCGATCACGCGGCGGACATCCTCTCGGCTGATCTCCCGCGCGTGGGCCGCGATCGGTATGGCGCCCTTGCTGTTGAAGCTCCGGATGTG
>DATBIZ010000422.1:0-3690 GCA_036556645.1 Vicinamibacteria bacterium
GGGCGTGCCGTGCAGGCGCTCGATCGTGAGCGCCAGCGCCGCGAAGTCGGCATACGGGTACCAGGCCGACGAGATCACCGGCTTGGCGAAGCTGGCCTTCGCTTCGGCCGGCAGCGCCGCGATCACGGCCGGGATGGACCAGCGGTTGTCCTTGACGGAGCGCAGCAGCCCCCGCAGCGCGAAGCCCTTCACGGAGGCGGGAGCGGCCATGCGCGCCCACGGTAAACGCGCGGCCGCCGCGCCGCAAGCGCGCGGGGGGCGCCGGGGTATGCTGCGGCCCCATGGGCGGCGCGGCGTACGCGGGCAAGGTCGTCGTGGTCACCGGCGCGTCCACCGGCATCGGGCGCGAGCTGTCGCTGCAGCTCGCGGGGCAGGGGCCGCGGCTCGTGCTCGCCGCGCGCGACGAGGCGCGCCTGCAGCAGGTGGCGGAGGAGTGCCGGGTGCGCGGCGCGGAGGCGCTGGTCGCGCCCACCGACGTGTCGGTGCCGGACCAGTGCCGCACGCTCGTGGAGCGCGCGGTCGCCCGCTTCGAGGGCATCGACGTGCTGGTGAACAACGCGGGCCTGAGCATGTGGTCGCGCTTCGACGAGATGCAGGACCTCTCCGTGTTCGAGACCTTGATGCGCGTCAACTACCTGGGCGCGGTGTACCCGACGCACTTCGCGCTCCCGGAGCTGAAGCGGCGGCGCGGCCAGATCGTGGCGGTGGCCAGCCTGGCCGGCCTCACCGGCGTGCCCACGCGCACCGCCTACGCGGCGAGCAAACACGCGATGGTCGGGTTCTTCGACTCGCTGCGCGTGGAGCTGCGCGGCACCGGTGTCGAGGTGACGATCGTCGCGCCCGACTTCGTGGTCTCCGAGATCCACCGGCGCTCGCTCGGCCCCGACGGCCAGCCGCTCGGCCGCAGCCCGATGCAGGAGTCGAAGATCATGGGCACCGCGGAATGCGCGCGCATGATCGTCCGCGCGATGGAGCGGCGCCAGCGCCTGGTGCTCGGCTCCTGGCGCGGCAAGGCCGGCCGCTGGGCCCGCCTGGTCGCCCCCGCCCTGATCGACGCCGTGGCCGCCCGCGCCGTCCGCCGCGGGCGCTGAGGGTGAGCGGCGACGCGCGCAGCGCGGCGGCGCTGGCTCAGGGCGGCTCAGGGGGGAGCGCGAGGGCCATCGCTTCCGAAGTTCGCCAGCGGCCCGAGCGATCCCCCCGAGATGACGCTACGGCAGGTCGAGGCGCAGGCCGAACCGCCAGACGCGTGGGGGCTGGCTGGCGGTGGGGGTGCGGAAGGCGGGGCCGGTGACCACGTCTTCTTCGACCTCGTGGGCGTTGCCGAGCAGGTTGAACGCCTCGGCCACCGCGGCCAGGCGCGCGCGGCCCAGGTGGAAGCCCTTCTCCGCGCGCGCGTCCACGGTGATCGCGAACTCGAAGCGGTGCCGTCCGTTGGGAACGGCCTGGATCGCCTCGGCGCCCTGGGCCAGGCCGCGCACGAGGAGGAGGCGTGCGAACGGCTGTCCGTCCTGGTAGCGCGCCACGGCCCCCAGGCGCAGGTCGCCGGGCGCGGCGTAGCGCGCGCCGATCTTGATCGTGTAGGCGCGGTCGGAGAACAGCCGCCCCCGCGCGAACGTGTCCGGGTTGGGACCGTCGCGCCGCTCGCCGATCTGGCCCTGGTCGTTCTCGTCCGGCCGGAAGCCGCGCCACGCGTTCGGGCCGTCCGAGCGGTGGGCGGTGGCGCCGAAGAGGAGGCCCAGCCGCTCGCCGTCGCGCATCACCGTGATCTCCGCGCCCTCGTGCCAGCCGTCGTCCCCGGTCACGTTGGTGAGCAGGTACCGGTCGCGGCCGAAGCTCGCGGCGCGGCGCTCGAACACGGGCAGGAGCTGGTCGTCCTGCGGGCCGATCAGGTCGCCGGCCGGATCAGGCACGGTCGTGCGCACGTAGTCGGCCGCGGTGACCGCGACGTTCACGGTCTCCAGCAGGCGCGTCTCTCGCCGGTAGAGGCCGACGAACCGCGCGGTCCAGAGCCCGCCGCGCCGCTCGATCCCGAGCAGCACCTCCCGCGTGAGCGGAGCGCGCAGGGCCTCGTCCACGGTGGCCACGCCGCCCCCGGGCCCCGCCCGCGCGACGAGCGGCCCGCGCTCCGCCTCGCGGAAGACACCGTCGCGGTCGCGGTCGTCCCAGCGGAAGACATCGGCGTGCGGCGCGGCCGTGTCCGCGAACGCGACCTGGGACAGCGGCAGCCGGTGGCGGTACTGCGCCGCGCCGGCCAGCAGCGACGTCTGGCCGCCGAGCCGCCAGCGCAGGCGCAAGCGGGGCGAGACGTTCAGCCACGACCACGCCGCGCCACCGGTGGTGGGCGACGCGCGCAGCCACTCCAGCCGCGCGCCCGCGCGCGTGCTGAGCCGGCGCGCGGGATCGGTGCGCGCCTCGGCCCACGCCGCCGCGTCGGTGGAGTGCCATCGCGTGATCGTGCCGCCGATCGTCTGATGCCAGACGCGGGCGCCGACGCCGCCGAGACGCTCGGGGATCACCCACACGCCCGGCGTGGGGGCGAGGTCGGCCGCGGCGCGCGCGACCGACACGCCGGCCTCGAGGGACCCTGCGCCGCCCAGCCACCGTGCGGGGCGACCGAAGCCCGCGTCCACCGTGAAGCGGCCGAGGTCGCCTTCGCCCGGCGCGGAGAGCTGGGGCGCCGGCCCGTCCCGCAAGCGCTCCACCGTCCCACCCACCGCCACGTCCGTGCTGCCGGTGGACTGGCGCACGTACGCGAGCCTGGCGTGAGCGGTCGCCCCGTCGCGGCGCCGTCCCGTCCAGTCGCCCTGGAGGAGGACGGACGTCGCGTCCTCGGTGGCCGCGGGGTCCAGCGCGGCCGCACGGCCGGCGAAGGGCCGGTCCACGGCCTGCCCCAGCGCCAGCACGCGGACCTCGTGCCGTTCGCCGGGCCGGAGCAGGAGCTGGCCCATCCCCGACCGCACGCGCGCGCCGAACACGGTCGGCTGCTCGCGCTCCAGCCGCTCCGCGTCGCGGACCGATGCCGCGACGAAGAGGCCGGCCCTCGCGCCGAGAGGGCCCGCGGCGGTCGCGGCGCCGTTGCGCCACGACCAGAGGCGCGCGATCGGCGGAGCCACGCCGGCCGGCGCGTCGGCCGCCGGCGATGCGTCGAGGGTGAGCGCGCCGGTCCACGCCGCGCCGGGCCGGCGCGGCGCCAGCGCCAGGACCGGACCGGCGCCGGGCTCGGATGCGGGCAGCAGCGAGGTGGCGAACCGGACCGACGACAGCCACTCCAGGTCCGGGTCGAGCAGCGCGAAGCCGCGGCCCAGCGGATCGGCGACGTCCGCGCTCCCGAACGCGGTGGACGACTGCGCCAGCGACGTGCCGTGCGCGGTGACGCGGCCGGGTGTGCCCGCCCACACGCCGCCGGTGTCCATGCGGTCCGCGATCGCGGCCGGCTCCGCGGTTTCGAGCAGCGACCAGGCGTCACGCGAGGACGGCAGGTCGCGCAGCCAGCCGGCCGAGAACGCCGTCCCCTCGGCGTCGTCTTCGATGGCCACGGGGCGCGCCGCGGCCGGGTCCCCGGCCGCGACCGCGATCACCGTCGTGCGCGCGGCGTGCACTTTCACCTCGGTTCGCGCGGTGGCCGTGCTCTCGATCGTCAGCTCGTGGCGGCCCGGCGGCACGGCGAGAAACAGCGCCCGTCCGTCCCGC
>DATBIZ010000423.1:0-6533 GCA_036556645.1 Vicinamibacteria bacterium
CTTGCGCTGGCGGTTGTGGGCGACCAGCGCGGAGGCGGCGTCGAGGATGGCCTGGCTGGAGCGGTAGTTCTCCTCGAGGCGCAGGATCCGCGCCCCCGGGAAGTCCCGCTCGAAGTCCAGGATGTTGCGGATGTCCGCCCCGCGCCAGGAGTAGATGGACTGGTCCTCGTCGCCGACCACCGTCACGTTGCCGCCGGGCCCCACCAGGTGCCTCACCAGCTCGTACTGGGCGCGGTTGGTGTCCTGGTACTCGTCCACCAGCACGTAGCGGAACCGCCGCTGGTAGGCCTCGCGCACGGCGAGGTCGCGGTCCAGCAGCGCCACGGTGCGCAGCAGCAGGTCGTCGAAGTCGAGCGCGTTCGCCCCGGCCAGGATCTCCTTGTAGCGCGCCGCCACGCGGGCGTACACGCCGACCGCGTCGTCCTCCCCGTCCGCCTCCGGATCCCGCCCCGCGTTCTTGGCCGCGGAGATCCGCGAGAGAAGGCGCCGGGGCGGGTGCAGCTTCTCCGAGAGGTCGAGCGCCCGCAGCGCATCGCGCACCGCCGCGAGCTGGTCGTCTTCGTCGTAGATCACGAACTCGCGCGCCAGCCCCGCCGCGCCGGCCTCGCGCCGCAGGATCCGCACGCAGAGGCTGTGGAAGGTGGAGATCCAGCCCCTGAGCGCGGTCCCGGCCAGGAGCCTCTCGGTGCGCTCCTTCATCTCGCCGGCCGCCTTGTTGGTGAACGTGACGGCGAGGATGCTCTCGGACGGCACGCCCCGCTCCAGCACCAGGTGCGCGATCCGGTGCGTGATCACCCGCGTCTTGCCGCTCCCGGCCCCCGCCAGGATCAGCACGGGCCCCTCGGTGGCGAGCACGGCCTCGCGCTGCTGGTCGTTGAGGCCTTCGAGGAGAGGGGATTCGGGAAAGGGGATCGTGGACAAGTGGGAGACCCGATTCTACCGCCCCGAGTCCGGATCCAGTACCGGAACGGTGCCGGGAAGGGAGCGGTTCCGGTAACGGGACGGAACCGGTCGGGGAACGAAACCGGATCCGGTACCGTCCCGTTTCCGTCCCGTTTCCGTTCCGATACCGGTACGGTCCCGGTACCGGTTCCGGTCCGTTCCGATACCGGTCACTCGACGGTGACGGACTTGGCCAGGTTCCTCGGCTGGTCCACGTCGCGTCCGGCGCGAACGGCGGTGTGGTACGCCAGCAGCTGCAGCGGGAGCACGTTCAGGAGCGGCGACCAGACCTCCTCCACCGGCGGCACGTCCACGATCACGTCCCCGGCCTGGAGGTCGAGCACCTTGCGCGCCTCGGTGTCGCCCTGCGCGGTCACCGCCAGCACCTTGCCGCCGCGCGCCTTCACCTCCTGGATGTTCGACAGCATCTTCTCGTAGGTGCGGCCAGGAGGCACCAGCGCCACCACCGGCATCTGGTCGTCGATCAGGGCGATCGGCCCGTGCTTCATCTCGCCGGCGGGGTAGCCCTCGGCGTGGATGTAGGAGATCTCCTTCAGCTTCAGCGCGCCCTCGAGCGCGATCGGGTAGTTGATGCCGCGGCCGAGGAACAGGAAGTCGCTGGCCTGGGCGAAGAACCTGGACATCTGCTCCATGCGGCCGCTCACCCGCAGCGCGTCCTCCATCAGGTGCGGCACCCGCGCCAGGCCCTCGAGCAGCTCCCGGCAGCGCGCGGGCGAGAGCGTCCCCCGCAGGCGGCCGAGGTGGAGGGTCAGCAGCGCGAGCGCGACGAGCTGGGAGGTGAACGCCTTGGTCGAGGCCACCCCGATCTCCGGACCGGCGTGGGTGAGCAGCGTGCCCGCGGCCTCGCGCGTCAGCATCGAGCCCTGCACGTTGCAGATCGCGATCGGCAGCGCGCCCTGCTTCTTCGCCTGGCGGAAGGCGGCCAGCGTGTCCGCGGTCTCGCCGCTCTGGCTGATCGCCACGGCCAGGGTGGCGGGGCCCACGATCGGATCGCGGTAGCGGAACTCGCTGCCGTAGTCCACCTCCGCCGGCACCTGCGCGACCTGCTCGAGCAGGTACTTGCCGACCAGCGCGGCGTGCCAGCTCGTGCCGCAGGCCAGCAGCATCACGCGCTTGGCGCGGCGCAGCTCCTCGGCGGCCGCGCCCAGCTCCTCCAGGTGGACCTCGCCCTCCTCGAGCCCGATCCGCCCGAGCAGCGTGTCGCGCACCGCGCGCGGCTGCTCGTGGATCTCCTTGAGCATGAAGTGCCGGTAGCCGCCCTTCTCCGCCTGCACCGGGTCCCAGGTGATGCGGGTCGGCTTGCGCTCGACGACCTTGCCGCTGGCGTCGGTGAGCCGCATCGAGCTCGGGGTCACGGTCACCACGTCGCCGTCGTCGAGGAACACGAAGTCGCGCGTATGGGCCAGCAGGGCCGGGATGTCCGAGGCCAGGAAATGCTCGCCCTCGGCCAGCCCCACCACCAGCGGCGGGCCCATGCGCGCCGCCACCAGCTTCTGGGGCTCGTCCCTGTGCACGAGCACGAGCGCGTAGATGCCCTGCAGCTCGCGCAGCGCGCCGCGCACCGCCTCCTCCAGCGACCCCTTGTAGAACGACTCCACCAGGTGCGCGACCACCTCGGTGTCCGTCTGGGTCACGAAGCGGTGGCCGGCGGCCTGGAGCTTCGACTTCAGCGGCAGGTAGTTCTCGATGATCCCGTTGTGCACCACGACCAGGTGCCCGGTGCAGTCCGAGTGCGGGTGCGCGTTCTCCTCGCTCGGCCGGCCGTGGGTGGCCCAGCGGGTGTGGCCGATGCCGAAGGCGCCCTTGAGCGGGTCGGCGCGCAGGCTCTCCTCGAGGTTGCGGAGCTTGCCCACCGACCGGCGGCGGGTCAGCGACCCGTTCTGCACGACCGCGATGCCGGCCGAGTCGTACCCGCGGTACTCGAGCTTGCGCAGCCCCTCGACGATCACCGGGACCGCGTCCCGCGATCCCACGTACCCGACGATCCCGCACATGCCTGGTGTCTCCCCGGAGGGCCGAGCGTCAGTGAGCGTCGCCGCGGCCGGGGCCCTTCGCCCCTCCGCTCGCGGCCGCGGCGGGCGCCCGCTCGCCTTCGCTGGACCGCGCCTGCTGGCGGGCACGGCGCGCCTGCGCCCAGCCCGGCTTGACGTGCTGGCGCGCCCGGCCCAGGGCCAGCGCGCCGGGCGGCACGTCCTCGGTGATGGCGCTGCCCGCGGCCACGTAGGCGCCCTCGCCCACCGTGACCGGCGCCACCAGCGTGGTGTCGCTGCCGATGAACGCTCCGGCCTCGATGCGCGTCACGTGTTTGTTCGTGCCGTCGTAGTTGCAGGTGATGGTGCCGGCCCCGATGTTGACCCCCGGCCCCACCTTGGCGTCGCCGACGTAGGAGAGATGCGGCGCCTTCGAGCCCTCGCCGAGGTCGGTCTTCTTCAGCTCGACGAAGTTGCCGACCTTCGCCCGCGCGCCGATGCGCGTCTCGGGGCGGATGTGGGCGAAGGGGCCGATCGACGCGCCGGGGCCCACCACGCACTGCCGGAGCAGGCAGTGGTCGAGCACCTGCGCGCCCGGCCCCAGCTCCACGTCCACCAGCCGCGCGTACGGGCCGACCGAGGCCCCGCTGCGCACGATGGTCAGCCCCTCGAGCACCGTGAACGCCCGCAGCACCACGTCCGCCTCGACCGTGACGTCGAGGCCCACGTGCGTGGTGTCGGGGTCCTCGATCGAGACGCCCGCGTTCATCAGCTCCAGCGTGCGGCGCCCGCGCAGCACCTTCGCGGCTTCCGCCAGCTCCGCGTGCGTGTTGGCCCCGAGCCCCTCCCGGGGGTCACCCGCCGCCACCGCCCGCACCGTCCGCCCGGCCGTGCGCAGCAGGCCCACCACGTCGGTCAGGTAGTACTCGCCCTGCGCGTTCTGGGGCTGGAGGCCGCCGAGCACGTCGAGCAGCGCGGCGGGGTCGAACGCGTAGATCCCCACGTTGATCTCGTGGATCGCGCGCTCCTCGGCGGTGGCGTCCTTCGCCTCGACGATCGCGCGGACCTCGCCCGCCGCGTCCCGCACCACCCGGCCGTAGGCGCCCGGATCGGGCAGCACCGCGGTCAGGAGCGTGGCCGCCGGACGGGCGGTGCGATGGTCCTGCAGCAGCGCGGCCAGCGTCTCCGCGCGCAGCAGGGGCAGGTCTCCGTTCACGACCAGCACGGTGCCCTCGGGCCGCGCGGCGATCTTCTGGCGGGCGGACTGGACCGCGTGCCCGGTGCCGAGCGGCGGGTCCTGCCGGACGAACTGGAGGCCGCGCCCGGCGAAGGCCGCCTCGACCTCCTCGGCTCCGTGCCCGACCACCACCGTGACCGGGTCCGCGCCGACCGCGTGGACGGCCCGGAACACGTGCTCGAGCAGCGGCACGCCGAGCACGGGGTGCAGGACCTTCGGCCTCGCGCTCTTCATGCGCGTGCCCTTGCCCGCGGCGAGGATGAGGGCTTGCACGGGAAAACGCGTCATTCAATGCATGGTAGCACCCGCCTCACGGGGCCGGGGTCGGCTGTGGGACAGGCGGAGCAGCCATCCGAGGGCCGTCCGCCGACGGCCGTGCACGGGCGCGGGGCACGGGCACGCCGGCTCGGATTCGGGTGCGGTTCGGCGTCGGTTCGGCTACCGATACCGTTCGGCTCGGCTCGCCGCGGGGCGCCTCAGGCCTGCTCGTACACCAGCGCGTTGAACTCGTCGTCCTCGCGCAGCGCGTCGAAGTCGGCGTCGCGCCGGGCCTGGGCGCGCGTCTCCGGGCTGACCGAGATCGCCGAGCGCAGCGCCTTCAGGGCCGCCTCGCTGTCGCCGGCGCGGGCCGAGGTGGCGGCCAGGCAGTAGAGCGCGTTCTCGTTCTTCGGCTGGAGGTCGGCGGCCTGACGCAGCGTGCGGAGGGCCTCCTCGTATTCGCCCCGGTTGTGCAGGAACACGCCGTAGGTCAGCAGCTCGTCGAAGCCCTTCGGCTTGTAGGCGGCGCGCTTCCCCTCGCCGAGCGCGCGGTCGCACAGGGCCTGGTAGGACCGGGCGCGCTCGACCACCTCGCGCTCCTCCGGGAAGCCGGTGACCACCCCCTCGAACTGCTCGCGGGCCTTGTCGTACTCCTTGCGGCCGAGCGCCTTGATGGCCTTCTCGAACTGTTCGACGGCCTGGCTGGTCCGGCGGTCGGCCGCCGGCTTGCGGTTGTTGGCGGTCATGGCTGGCTTCCCCCTTCGACTTCCCGCGCGCCCCTCGCCGCGCTTGCGCGCAGCGCCCTGAAGCGTCCCCGGGCGAGCCGCAAAGAATACCAACTCCGCCGCGCCGGTGTCCAACGGGCGTGCCCGGCCATCTCTGGTAGAATCGCCCTTTTGGCCCGGCACGCGTGAGACGAGACAGGGACGAGCCGATCTCCATACGCGGGGCCCGCGTCCACAACCTCAAGTCGCTCGACTGCGACCTCCCCCGCAACCGGCTGGTCGTGATCACCGGCCCCTCCGGGTCCGGCAAGAGCAGCCTGGCGTTCGACACGCTCTACGCGGAGGGCCAGCGCCGCTACGTGGAGAGCCTGTCGGCCTACGCCCGCCAGTTCCTGGCCCAGATGGAGAAGCCGGACGTGGAGTCCGTGACCGGCCTCAGCCCGGCCATCGCGATCGAGCAGCGCACCACGGCCAGCCACCCGCGCTCGACGGTGGGGACGGTCAGCGAGATCCACGACCACCTGCGGGTGCTCTTCGCCGCGCTCGGCAAGCCGCACTGCCCGCGCTGCGGGCGCGCCATCGCGGCGCAGAGCGCGGAGCAGGTGGCGGACCGCCTCTGGCGGAACACCCCGGGCGCGACCGTCACCCTTCTCGCCCCGCTCGTCCGCGGGCGCAAGGGAGCCTTCCGGCGGGAGCTGGCGGAGGCGGCCGCGCGCGGATACCGGAAGGTCCGCGTGGACGGCCGGATCCTGGACCTGGCGCAGCCGCCCGCGCTCGACGCGCGGCGCGCGCACCGGATCGAGGTGGTCGTGGACCGGCTGGCGCTGCGCGCGGACGCCCAGAAGCGGCTGCGCGACTCGCTGGAGACCGCCTTCGACCTCGGCGGCGACGTGACCGCGGTGGTGGTCGAGGGCGTCGGGGAGCGGCTCTACAGCCGGCGGCTCGCCTGCGTGGAATGCGACGTGTCCCTGCCGGAGCTGTCCCCGCGCGCGTTCTCGTTCAACAGCGCCTACGGCGCCTGTCCGGCCTGCCACGGCCTCGGCGTGAGCTGGGACGTGGACCCGCGCAAGGTGGTGCCGGACGAGGAGCGCTCGCTGCTCGAGGGGGCCGTGCACCCGTGGCAACGCCACGGCCCGCGGCTGGTGCGCACCGCGCTGGCGGAGGTCGCGCGGCGAAACGGCTTCGCGCTCGACGCGCCGGTGCGCACGCTGTCGGCGGAGGCGCGGCACGCCCTGCTGGAGGGGGACGGGCGCGCGTTCCCCGGCGTGCTGCCCGCCCTGCGGCGCCGGCTCGCCGAGGCGCTGAGCATGGACGACGCGGGCCGCGAGGACGCCGGGGCCGCGGAGAAGGGCGCGGCGTTCGAGGACCTCCGCCCCTACC
>DATBIZ010000424.1:0-2078 GCA_036556645.1 Vicinamibacteria bacterium
GCCGTGACGGGCTCTCCGCCGGCCAGGCCGACCACGGCACCGGCTCCGACGACGTCGCCGATCCGGCACCGCCCCTCGAACGGCCCGTCCCGGGGCGCCCGCAGCACGCGCCGCTCGCTCTCGCCGCCGACCACGGCGGGCTCGCCGGTGTCCGCCTCGGCGCGGCCGGCCCAGAACACGCGGCCGAGGTTCGGGCCGCGCTGGGTTTCCACGACCGCGTGCACGTCCACGCCCGCGGCGAACCCCGGGCCCAGGCCGATCACGCGTTCGGCGTCGTCGCGCCGCGTCCCGAGGTTGCGCTTGGCCATGCGGCCGTCCACCAGGATGGCCGGAGCGAGGCGGCGCAGGCTCGCGCCCTCGGGGTCCACCAGCACCGGCACGAACGCGCGCCGGCCGAGCGCCGCCTCCACCTCGTCCGCCGTGACGCGGACGCCGGGCACACCCTCGACGTCCACCTCACCCGCGACCACCGCCTGCGCGAACGAGACCAGGCGGCGGACCGCCAGCGGCGCCGCGCGCTCGAGCACCAGCACGGGAAACCCGCAGAGGAAGAGCAGCCGGGCGGCGCCGGTGGCCATCTCGCCGCCGCCGCGCACGATCACGCGCGGCCGATCGTGCATCTCCGCCTAGCGTGCCACCTTCAGGCGGCCGGGCAGTTCCATCCTCAGCGGGGCGATCGCCGACGCGGGAATTCCGCGCCGGATCGCGATCATCTCGGCGAGGATGCTCACCGCGATCTCGTCGGGCGAACGTGCGCCGATCTCGAGGCCCACCGGGCAGCGAATCTCGCCGACCGCCTCGCGCGGCACGCCCATCTCCTCGAGCCCGCTCACCAGGTGCACGAGCTTCGGGCGGCTGCCGAGGAGGCCCACGTAGCGGAGCCCGCGGCCGACCACGGAGGCGAGCGCCTCGCGGTCGCCCTTGTGACCGCGCGTGACCACGACCGCGTACGTGTTCCCGCCGAGCGTCATCTGGCGCGCGGCCTCCTTGAACTCCTCGACCAGCACCAGGTCGGCGTCCGGGAAGCGCTCGCGGTTCGCGAACTTCACCCGGTCGTCCACGACCTCCACCCGGAAACCGGCGGACCTGGCCATGCGGGCGAGCGGCTGCGCCACGTGGCCGGCACCGAAGAGGCACAGCGTCGGCGTGCCCTCGATCGGCTCGATGAACACCTGCATCCGGCCGCCGCAGACGAGCCCGTCCTCGCCCGCCTGGTCGGCCGTCAGCTCGTACGACGCGATCTGGGGCTTGCGCGACTCGATCGCCTGGCGCGCGCGCCAGGTCATCTCCGCCTCGACGCAGCCGCCGCCGATGGTCCCGACGATCCGGCCGTCGGGGTACACGACCATCTTCGCGCCCGCCTTCTGCGGCGTGGAGCCTTCGGTCGAGACGACGGTCACCAGCGCCGCCGGCTCGCCGCTCTGTTCGGCGCGGAGCGCCGCCTCCAGCACGTCCTTCACGGACGCCAGGATATCACCGGCCGCCCGCCGCGCCGGACCGTCAGGACGACTGGACGGGGCCTCCGCCGCCGACCACGGTGGCGCTGGCGGTGCGCGGCCGCGGGCGGAACAGCCCGCGCGACGAGCGCTGGTTGACCCAGTCCATGACGAAGGTGCCGACGAAGTAGCCCAGCACGAAGCTGCCGATCTTCGACCAGGTGGGGTCCTCGTACAGCCGGTACAGCCACAGCGCGCTCAGGGAGATCAGCACGAACAGGATGATCCGCAGGGGCAGGCGGCTGCCGGCGCGTCGCTCGATGGTCTGCTGCTGCATGTCTCCAGCGTACGGCAGCGGCGCGCTCTTTTGGGGCGCGCGCGCCTCATCGTTCCGGCGAGGCGGGCCAGGCCGGTCAGGCGCGCCTCACCGCGGGTGCCGGCCGCTCAAGGCCACACGCGCGCCGCGGCTCCCGCCGCGGAGCCCGCCACCACCAGGCCATACGGCGGGACGACCCGGCGCGCGATGCGGCGCGCCATGGCCTGGCGCTCCGGGTCCTCGACCTTGTTCAGGAAGACGGCCGCGCGCGCGCCGTGGGGCAGGCGCGACGGGTAGCCGCCGGAATGGCGCAGGCAGGCCACGAT
>DATBIZ010000425.1:0-3737 GCA_036556645.1 Vicinamibacteria bacterium
CACGGCCAAGGGCACCGTCGGCAAGGAGCAGGTGCGGTGGCGCGTGGTCGGCTGGCAGGGCGGCTTCTCCTCGCCGGTGCTCGACGGCGACCGCGTCTACCAGGTGGACAACGGCGCGAACCTGGCCGCGTTCGACGCGAACACCGGGAAACGGCTCTGGCTGTTCAACCTGGGCACGATCCAGAAGGCCTCGCCCGTGCTCGCCGACGGCAAGCTCTACGTCGGCAGCGAGAACGGGCGGTTCTGGATCCTGCGGCCTGGCCCCGACAAGCCGGTCGTGCTCGACGAGGACCAGCTCGGCACCGAGCAGACGCCGGAGGCGATCATCGCCTCGCCGGCGGTGGCGGACGGGCGGGTGTACTTGGCGACGATGGACAACCTCTATTGCATCGGCCCGAAGGGCGCGCGCCGCGCGGCCGCCGGCGGCGGCAAGACGCCTGCGCGCGGCACCGCGACCGCGAAGGCCAACCCCGCTGCGTCCGCGGGGCCGCCCACCCACCTGCAGGTGGTGCCCGCCGAGGTCCTGGTCAAGCCGGGCGACAGCGTGACCTTCCACGCGCGCCTGTTCGACGCGCAGGGACGCTTCGTGCGCGAGGCGGTCGAAGACGCCGCCTGGGGCCTGGAGGGCATGCGCGGCGCGGTCAACGCCGGCCACTTCACCGCGGACCTGCAGGCGGTGCCGCGCACGGCGCAGGTGACGGTCAAGGCCTCCGGCCTCGGCGGCGTGGCGCGCGTGCGCGTGATCCCGCCGCTGCCGTGGGAGTACGGCTTCGACGAGGCGGAGGCGGTGCCGCCGCACTGGGTCAACGCCACCGGCAAGTTCGCGGTCCGCGCCGCGGAGACCGGCACGGGCAAGGTGCTGGTGAAGCTGGCCGACAACGCGTTCACCAAGCGCGCGCGCGTGTTCATGGGCCCGACCGACGCCTCCGACTACACGGTCGAGGCCGACGTGTTGTCCAAGGAGCAGCGCCGGCAGATGGGCGACGCCGGCCTGGTGGCCCAGCGCTACCAGTTCGTGATCTTCGGCAACCACCAGCGCGCGGAGCTCAACCCGTGGCAGCCGGAGACCGCGCGCGCGGTGACGGCGCCGTACGCCTGGAAGCCGAACACCTGGTACCGGATGAAGCTGCGCGTCGAGAACCTGCCCGGCGGCAGGGTCAAGGCGATGGGCAAGGCCTGGCCCGCCGGCGAGCCCGAGCCGCAGGGGTGGCTCGTCGAGCGCACCGACCCGATCCCGAACACCCACGGCAGCGCCGGCATCTACTCGGACGCGCCGGTCGAGGTGTTCTTCGACAACCTGAAGGTGGTTTCGAACCGATGAGAGACAGCACTCGCCTGCGCCGTTCGCGGCGGCTCACGGCGGCCTTCCTGGCCGCCCTGGCCGCCGCGCTTCCCTCCTCCGCCGTCCGGGCCGGCGACCCCGGCGGCAGCGACTGGCCGATGTGGGGCGGCACCCCCGACCGCAACATGGTGTCCTCCATGAAGGGGCTGCCCACCACCTGGGACGTGGCCACCAAGAAGAACGTGAAGTGGGTGGCCGCGCTCGGCTCGCAGACCTACGGCAACCCGGTGGTGGCGCGCGGGACGGTGTTCGTCGGCACCAACAACGAGGCGATGCGCGACCCCAAGCAGGGCGGCGACCGCGGGGTGCTGATGGCGTTCCGCGAGTCCGACGGCCAGTTCCTGTGGCAGAACACGCACGAGAAGCTGGCCGCCGGCCGGGTGAACGACTGGCCCTACCAGGGCGTCTGCTCCTCGCCGCTGGTCGAGGGCGACCGTCTCTACTACGTGAGCAACCGCGGCGAGGTGTTCGCGCTCGACGTGCAGGGCTTCCGGGACGGGGGCGAGAACGACGGCCCGGTAACCGACGAGAAGCTGACCGGCCCGGAGAACGCGGACGTGCTCTGGCGGTTCGACATGATGGAGGAGGTGGGCGCGTTCCCCCACAACATGTCCAACGCCTCGCCGGTGTCCTTCGGCGACCTGATCTACGTCAGCACCTCGAACGGCCAGGACGAGAGCCACGTCCACGTCCCCTCCCCGCGCGCGCCCTCGATCATCGCGATCAACAAGAACACCGGGAAGCTGGCCTGGGAGGACAACTCGGTCGGCGAGAAGATCCTGCACGGCCAGTGGTCTTCGCCCACCGTGGCGAAGATCGGCGGCGTGGACCAGGTGATGATGGGCCAGGGCGACGGCTGGATCCGCGGCTACGAGGCGCTCACCGGCAAGAAGCTCTGGGAGTTCGACACGAACCCGAAGGACTCCGTCTGGCCCAAGACGCGCAACGAGCTGATCAGCACGCCGGTGGTCTACGACGGCATCGTGTACATCGCCAACGGCCAGGACCCCGAGCACGGCGAGGGCGTGGGCCACCTCTACGCGATCGACGCCACCAAGCGCGGCGACATCACCGAGACCGGCCGGCTGTGGCACTACGAGAAGATCCGCCGCTCGATCTCGACGCCCGCGATCGCGGACGGCATCCTCTACCTTCCCGACTTCAGCGGCTTCCTGCACGCGGTGGACGTCAAGACCGGCAAGGAGTACTGGATCCACGACATGCTGGCCGCGATCTGGGGCTCCGCGCTGGTGGCCGACGGCAAGGTCTACCTGGGCGACGAGGACGGCGACGTGGTCGTGATGCAGGCGGGCAAGGAGAAGAAGGTGCTGGTCGAGACGAACATGGGCAGCTCGGTCTACTCGACGCCGGTGCCGGCCAACGGCGCGCTGTTCATCGCGAACCGCAACCAGCTCTACGCCCTGGCCGAGGGCAAGCCCTAAGGGCCCTCGCCGGTGGCGCGACTGCGCGGGGTGCTCGCCAACCTGACGCTGGCGGCGGCCTCGACCGCGGTCGCGCTCGCCGGCGTGGAAGGCGCCGCGCGGCTCGCGCGCCTCTACCAGAAGGGCGGCAAGGAGCAGCGTACCCGCCTCCAATACACCGAATACGACCCGCTGCTCGGCTGGAAGCACCAGCCCGGCGCGCGGGCGCGCTACGAGCGCCGCGAGTTCACCACCGACGTCGTGATCAACAGCCGCGGGCTGCGGGACCGCGAGCGTGGCTACGAGCGCCCGGCCGGCGCGTTCCGCGTGCTCGCCCTCGGCGACTCGTTCGTCGAGGGCTTCACGGTAGCCTACGAGGACGCGGTCACGCAGGTGCTCGAGCGCGCGATCGCGGCGCGCGGCTGCCCGGCCGAGGTCGTCAACGGGGGCACCGTCGGCTACAGCACGGACCAGCAGTTCCTGTTCTACCGCGAGGAAGGGCGCAAGTACGCGCCGGACGTGGTGGTCCTCTTCTTCTATTACAACGACGTCCTGTACAACGCCGCGCCCACCAACATCCAGCTCCCCAAGCCCCTGCTGTCGTTCAAGGGCGGCGAGGTCGCCGTGGTCAACTTCCCGGTGCCGCGGCGGCCGCCCGACAGGGCGGCGGCGGACGGGGCGGCGCCGGCGGTCCGCGGCTCGGTCGCGCTCGACTGGGCCGGCGAGCGGCTCGAGCGCTCCCACCCGCGCGCCTACAACGCTCTCGCGCGCGTGGGGCTCTGGCCGCCCACCCGCCCGCAGGCCATGAGCCCCGAGCTGCGCGTCTACCTGCGCAAGCCGCCCGCCGATGTCCGGCACGGCTGGGCCATGACCGGCCGCATCCTCAGGACGCTCGCGGCGGAGGTGTGGGGGGACGACGCGCGCCTGGCGCTCGTCTACGTGCCGTCGCGGATGGAGGTCAGCGACCGCGACTG
>DATBIZ010000426.1:0-6765 GCA_036556645.1 Vicinamibacteria bacterium
GGACGCGGTCCGGCACGCGGTCGAGCTGATCCACGCCACCGGCGAATACGAAGACGTGCGCGTCGAGGCCTCGCGCGCGGCGGCCGGCGTCGCGCTGGTGTTGCGCCTCCGGCGCGCGCCGTTGCTCGCCTCGCTGGTGGCGGAGGGCGACGACGTGCTCGACGCGGGCGAGCTGCGGCGGGCCGCGCGGCTGCGCCCGCGCGAGCCGCTCTACCCGTCGCGCCTGGACCGCGCCGCGGCCGACGTGCGCGAGGCGCTGGCGGCCCGTGGCTACCCGGAGGCCTCCGTGAGCGCCTCGGCGCGCGCCACCGCCGGGGGCGCGCACGCGGTCTTCACGATCGCGGCCGGCCCCCGGGCGCGCGTGTCGCGCGCCCGCGTCGTGTTCGATCAGGGGCCCCCCGCGCTGCACGCGCGCCTGCTGCGCCGGATGTCGCCGCGGCCGGGCGAGGTGTTCCGCGCCGAGAGGGCCGACGAAGCGGCCGCGCGCATGCGGCAGGAGCTGCGCGAGCGGGGCTACTGGCGCGCCGCGGTCACGGTGCAGGCCGCGCGCGAGCGGGGGCAGGCCGCGGTCTCGCTCGCGTTCGTGGTGGACGCGGGCCCCCGCATGACGCTCGAGATCGCGGGGTGGGAGCCGCCGCGCGAGGCGAGGCGCGCGATCGAGAGCCTGCTGCGGGAAGCCGGGCTCGCCGCCGACGTCCGCGAGCAGGGCGCGGAGCGCCTCGAGGCCGCGCTCTTCTCCCGCGGCCACCGCGCGCCGCGCGTCTCCGCCGAGGAGCAGCCGCGCGCGGGCGGCACCGCGCTCGTCTACCGGGTGGTCCCCGGCCCGCAGGCGTGGGTGGCGTCGGTGCGCGTCGAGGGCGACGTGGACCTCTCCGCGGTGGCCCTCGCCACGCGCGCCGGCGAGGCGCTCGACGACCGCACGGTGGCCGCGGACGCGCGCGCGCTGCACCGCGCGCTCGAGGACCTGGGCTACCCCGAATCGGCGATGGAGGCCGAGGTGCCGGAGGGCGGCGGACACCTGCCGGTCGTCTTCCGCCCGCGCCCGGGCCCCCGCCGGGTGGTGGAGTCGGTGGAGGTCGCGGGCACGGCGCCGCTCCCCGCCGACGTGCCGTCGCGCGAGCTGGTGATGCGCGCCGGCCAGCCCTATCGCCTGCGCGACCTCGCCCGTGACCGCGCCACCCTGTTGTCCGCCTATCGGGACGGCGGCTATGCGCAGGCCGAGGTCACGCCCGAGGTCGTCCACGGCGAGGCGGGCACGCGCGTGGTGCTGCGCGTCTCGCCCGGGCCGCAGGTGCGCGTGGACCACGTGGTGATCGCGGGCCTGCGCGCCACGCGCGAGGCGGTGGTCCGCCGCGAGCTGCTCGTGCGGGAGGGCCAGCCGCTCGGCCTCGAGCGCGTGCTGGAGAGCCAACGCCGTCTCAGCGCGCTCGGCATCTTCGAGCGCGTGAGCCTGGCCGAGATCGACCCCGAGACCCCGGGCCAGCGCAGCGTGATCGTGGCCGCGGACGAGGCGCCGCGGACGACCGTCGCCTACGGCATCGGCTACGCCGAGCGCGACTACCTGCGGGGCAGCGTGGAGGTCACGCGCCGCAACCTGTTCGGGCTCGACCGCAGCCTGTCCGCGTTCGTGCGCTACAGCTTCCGGGGCAGCCGGCTGCTGGCCACGTTCCGCGAGCCCTGGCTCCTCGGCCGCCGGCAGGAGTTCTTCGCCACGGTGTTCCGCGAGGAGGAGGACCGCACCTCGTTCGACTTCGTGCGCGGGGGCGCGCTGGTGCAGACGGTGCGCAACCGGGGGCCCTGGAGCCTGATCGCGCGCTACACCTACCAGCTCACCGAGACGTTCAACATCGTCAACCCCGACGACGTCGGCCGCGAGTTCACCAGCTCGACGGTGGCCGGCCCCAGCCTCTCGGTGGTCAACGACACCCGCGACGACCCGCTCGAGCCGCGGCGCGGCCGCTTCGCGAGCGTGGACGTGCAGCTCTCGCACGCGGTGCTGGGCGGGGACAACTTCCTGAAGGGCTTCCTCCAGGGATCGTCCTACCGGCGGCTCAGCGCGCGCGCGGTGCTGGCGCTCTCCGGGCGCCTGGGCCTCGCCCGCACCTTCGGCGACTCCCCGCTCCTGCTGCCGCGGCCCGACCGCTTCTACGCGGGCGGCGACTACAGCCTCCGCGGCTTCGCCCTCGACGCCGTGGGCCCGCTCGCCCCCGGACGCCTCGGCGAGCCGGTGCCGACCGGCGGCAACGCGCTCGTGCTCGGCGGCGCCGAGCTGCGCCTCGACACCGGCCGCCATCTCTCGCTCGCCGCCTTCACCGACGTGGGCAACGTGTACTCGCTCGCCTCCGACCTCGACCTCGGCGACCTGCGCTACACCGCCGGCCTCGGGCTGCGCTATCGCAGCGCGCTGGGGCCCCTGAGGGTGGATTGGGGGAGGAAGCTCAACCGCCGTGAGGGAGAGGGCGCGTATCGGTTTCACTTCGCGCTCGGGTATGCGTTCTAGGACGGCCGTTCGCGATTCGGAGTCGGCTTCGGTTTCGGGTTCGGGTACCGGCACAGATCCGGGTACGGATTGGGTTCCGGTTCCGATCCCGTACCGGAACCAGTGCCAGTACCGGAATCCGAAGCCGAATCCGAATCCGCGATGGCCGTCCGCCCTGCGCTTCTCGCTGGCCGGTGCGCTGGCCGCCTGCTGGCTGGCGGCGTCGCTGGCCGCCGAACCCGTGGTCGTCGAATCCATCCTCGCCGTGGTGGACGGCCGTCCCGTCCTGCTCTCCGAGGTCCTCGTCGTCGAGCGCGTCACGGGCCAGGACCGCGAGCGCGCCCTCGAGGCCCTGATCGACGAGCGGCTGATGTTCCGCGAGGCCGCGCGCCTGCCCCAGGCGGCGGTCTCCCCCGACGAGGAGGAGAAGGCGCTGGCGAGCCTGCGCGCGCGCGCGGCGGGCCCGCTCGACGGGCTGCCGGAGCGGGAGCTGCGCCAGCTCGCGCGGCGGCAGGTGGCCATCCTCAAGTACGTCGAGTACCGCTTCCGCCCGCAGGTGCGCGTGGACCCGGCCACGCCGCCGGAGGAGCGGGAGCGCCGGGGCGAGGAGGACCTGCGCGAGCGGATCGAGGCCTGGGTGAAGGAGCTGCGCGCGGGGGCCGAGGTGCGCTACAACGTGGCGCCGCCGCCCGCCACCGCCCGCCGCGGCCGGTAGTACCCGCGCCAGTCGTTGAGGCGGATGCGCAGGAGGTCCGGGAAGGCCTGCACGCCGGCGAGCAGGCGCACCCGCGTGGCCGCGTCGTTGCGCCAGGCCACCGGGATCTCGGCGATGCGGTAGCCGAGCTGCCGCGCGATGAACAGCGCCTCCACGTCGAACGAGAAGCCGTCGAGCCGCGCCGCGGAGAACACCGCCTCGGCGGCCGCCGCCGTGAACAGCTTGAAGCCGCACTGGGTGTCGCGCACGCCGGGCACGGCCAGCGCGCGCACGAAGACGTTGAAGAGTCGGCCCACGTTCTCGCGGTACCAGGGCTGCCGCACCTCGATGCGCGCGCCCGCGAGCGCCCGCGAGCCGATGGCCACGTCGTGGCCGCCGGCCAGCGCGGCCTCCAGCCGCGGCAGCTCCTCGATCGGCGTCGAGAGGTCGGCATCGGTCATCAGGCGGCGCGCGCCGCGCGCGGCCAGCATGCCGCGCCGCACCGAGTAGCCCTTCCCGCGGTTGCCGTCGTTGCGCAGCAGCACCAGCGCGTCGCCGGCCGCCGCCCGCGCCGCCTCCGCGGTGCCGTCGCGGGAGCCGTCGTCCACGACCACGATCTCGTGCGGCCGCCCCGCCAGGAACGCCTCCAGCCTCTGCAGCGTGCGCGGCAGGCGCGCCCGCTCGTTGTAGGCCGGGACCACGACGGAGAGCACGTCCTCCATCATGCCGCCGGCGCGCGCCGCGAGGGGGGACCGGGCCTCATGTGATGGTGGCGGTGAGGCGGTCGATCACGCCGTCCCAGGTGATGCCGGACACCCGGGCGCGCCCGGCTTCCCCCAGCGCGCGCAGGCGGGCCTCCGGCCACTGCCAGAGCTCGTCGATCGCGGCCGCGAGCGCGTCGGGGTCCGGCGCGGCGACCACGCCCGTCTCGCCGGCGGTGACGAACTCCAGGGGGCCGCCGGAGTCGGTGGTGGTCACGACCGGCTTCGCGGAGAGGAACGCCTCCACGGTCACGTAGCCGTAGTCCTCGTTCAGCGGCGCGTAGAGGGCGGCCCGGCAGCGCGCGTAGAGGTCGATCAGCTCCTCGCTGCTCACGTAGCCGAGCATCTCCACCCGGTCCTGCAGGCCCAGCCCCTCGATCCGCTTGCGCAGCTCTCCCGCGAGCGGCCCCTCGCCCGCGATCTTGAGGCGCGCTCCGCTCCGCACGCGCCGCATCGCGTCGAGGGCCAGCTCCAGGCGCTTCAGCCGGTCGAGCCGCCCCGCGTAGAACAGGTACCCGTCGAACGTGTCGCAGCGGTAGCGGCCGAGGTGGTGCGGGGGCGGGTAGAGCGGCTCGCCGTGCAGGCCGTTGTAGCGCTGCAGCCGGTCGGCCACGTTGCGCGAGATCGTGAAGACCTCGCGGCACTCGGAGAGGGCGGAGGTGTCCATGGCGTGGATCGCCTCGCGCACACCGGTGTCCTCCGGGCGGTCGGTGAACGAGCAGAACGGCGTGCCGAACAGGTCGTAGGCCTCGCGGTGCTGGTGGAAGAGCCAGGCCACCTTGCGCGGATGGCGCGCCAGGTAGGTGGGGAACTTGGTCACGATCAGCAGGTCCACCGGCACGCCGTTGCTCTCGGTCACGTCGAGCAGCCGCCAGGCCAGCGCCTGGCGGACGATCTCGGAGACCGGGTACCACTTGAACGGCACCGCGGCCACGTCCACCCGGAAGGAGCGCCGCTCGAGCTGGGCGCGCAGCTCCGAGACCAGGATCTCGGCGCCGCCGGTGATGAACGGGGCCTGGGCGGCGGCGATCAGCACCGTCTTCATGGCACGGAAGGCCGGCAGCGTTGGCGCGGCGAGGCGTCGGTCACCGCCCTCTCCGTGGTCCTCGCCGGCGGAACGCCGATTCCCGCGCCGTCACGCCGCAATTCTATGTCGCGCGTCCTTCAGCCCCGCCTGCGGGCCAGCGCGAACACGCTGGCGCCGATCGGCAGCGACAGGTGCTTCACGATCCGCGATTCGAGGCGGAGCGCGGCGCCGAAGGCGGCTTCGAGCGGGGCGGGAAGGAACGCCACGTCGGACCCGTGGCGGCCCGTCAAGCGGTCCAGGGTGCGCCGCAGGAGGAGCAGGGGGAAGAGCAGGCTGTTGGCGTAGGTGGCCCGCACCACGTCGAGCCCGGCGGCCCGCAGCAGCCGGCGGATCTCGCCGCGCGTGTAGCGGTGGCGCGAGTGGACGGCCTCGTCGTGGGCGCCCCACAGCGCCTGGAGCGCGGGGACGCGCAGGAGCAGGAGGCCGCCCGGCCGCAGCACGCGCGCCATCTCGGCCACCGCCGCCGCGTCGTCCTCCACCCAGCGGTGATAGATCACGTCGAAGCTGGTGACGCAGTCGAACGTGCCGTCCGCGAAGGGAAGCGCCAGCAGTCCCGCGCGCGCCACCGCGGCCCCGCGCGTCCGCGCCAGCCGCACGGCCTCCGGCGAGAGGTCCACGCCGACCGCGCGCCCGCGCGCGCCCAGGTGGCGGACGATCGCCCCGGTGCCGCAGCCGCAGTCGAGCAGGCGCGCGCGGCCGGAGCGGTCGCCGTGGGCGTCGAGCAGCGCGAAGCTGATCGCGCGCATCCCGGCGTACCACCACTGCCGGTCCTCGGCCGCGTACATGCGCGCGTATTCCTCGGGGTTCACGAGGCGCCGCCGCGCGGCTCCAGCCGGATGCGGTCCACGCGCGCGCGGCCCCCCGCGGCCACGGACAACGAGACGACGTTGAGCCGGCGCCACCGCTCGCCGGACGGGAAGCGCACCACCGACCCGCCCGCCGTCAGGGGGCGAGAGCCCAGCGGCACGCCGTTCAGCGAGGCCTCCAGGACACCCTCGCCCTCCGCCTGCACCGCGAGGTCGAACGCGCCGGGCGTCTCCAGCGGGGCGACCACGCGCGCGGTTCCGGCGAGGTCGCGGCAGGCGCCGGCGCCGCAGGGATGGCGCACGCTCCATCCCTCGAGCAGCAGCGCGGCGTCCTGCGACAGCTCGCCGACGTCGATCTCCCGCGCGCCGCCCGCGTCCGCCGGCAGGCGCTTGCCCGCGAGCAGGTCGAAGCGCTCCGCCGGCAGGCCGCTGCGCGCGGCGAACGCCCAGTTCGCGGGCCAGGCGAGCGGCGATCCGGCCAGGCGCGACACCAGCCGCGCGTTGTTCTCGGCCACCGCCACGAACGAGACCGTGGAGTCGCGCGGGACCTCGCCGGTGCGGTACTGCTCCATGAACAGCAGGTTCCAGGCCACGAGCAGCGCGGCGGCCGCCGCCAGCAGCCGTCCCGGCGCCCGCGCGGCCTGCCGCGCGAGGCCGTCGAGCGCCGCCGCCATCCCCGGCGCCAGCAGCGGCAGCAGCGGCGCGAAGCGCCGCGCCGCGGCGGGCCCGCTCGCGCCCGCGGGGACGCCCGACAGCACGGCCACGGCCGCGAGAAGGCTTCCGGCCAGGGCAAGGGCGAGCGTCCGCTCGCGGCGGGCGAGCCGCGCCAGGCCCACCACGCCGATCCAGGCGGCGGGGTTCCAGAACAGCAGCCCGTGCCGCGACGAGAAGAGCGCCTCGCCCAGGCGCGGCGCGCCGAGCCCCCCGCGCACACCGGC
>DATBIZ010000427.1:0-3682 GCA_036556645.1 Vicinamibacteria bacterium
CGCCGACACCCCCGACGAGGCCCGCGAGCGGCTGTTCATGCTGCCGGGCGCCCACTACAGCCGGCCCGAGATGGCGTGGAAGTTCGAGGTGGCGCCCGGCGCGATCCAGTTCGTCGCCGGCCACGGCCTGGGCCGCCGCTACCGGCACGACCTGATCATGGGCGGCGCCCGGCCGCTGCTCGAAGGCGGCCACCTGTTCCGGTTCCAGCTCACGGACGGCCGCCGGCGCATCGCGGTCAGCGATCCGCGCCTGCGTGACCGGGTGGCGGACAACCTGGCGAAGTTCGAGATCACGGAAAGCGAGAGCCTGCTGTTCGGCCGCAACTTCGGCACGGTGGTGGACCTGGAGAACGGGCCCGACGGCGATCTCTACGCGGTTTCGATCGACCACGGCAACATCTACGCGATCAGCCGCCAACGCTGACGCGGCCGCGCGCGGCGGCCGCTAGTCCGCGATCGCGTCCGGGTCGAGGTGGTGCTTCCTCAGGTAGTAGCCGAGGTTGCGGGCGTCGATGCCGAGCAGGCGCGCGGCTTCCTTGCGCACGCCGCCGGACCGGCGCACCGCCTCCTTGACCAGGTCGCGCTCGAGCCGCGTCAGCGCGGTGCGGAGGTTCAGCTCGCCGGCCGGCTCACCCTCGAGGGTCGAGGGCGCGCCGGTGGTGTCGGGCGCGACCTCCAGCGCGTCGAGGCGGCCCGGCGGGCTCAGGATCAGCGCCCGCTCGATCGCGTTGCGCAGCTCGCGCACGTTGCCCGGCCAGGAATACGCGCGCAGGCGGTCGAGCACCTCGGCCGGCAGCTCCGGCGCGGGCCGGCCCAGCCGGGCCGCGATCTCCGCCACGAACCGTGACGCGAGCACCGGGATGTCCTCCGGCCGCTCCCGCAGCGGCGGCACCTCGATGCGCACGACGTTGAGCCGGTAGTACAGGTCGGAACGGAAGCGGTGGGCGGCGACCTCGGCCGCGAGATCGCTGTTGGTGGCGGCGACGATCCGCACGTCCACCCGCGTCGGCCGCTCGTCGCCCAGGCGGTCGAACTCGCCGTCCTGGATCACGCGCAGCAGCTTGGCCTGGCCGCCCAGCGGCATCGCGCCCACCTCGTCGAGGAACAGCGTGCCGCGGTCGGCGAGCTGGAAGCGTCCCTCGCGGTCCACGCCCGCGCCGGTGAACGACCCCTTGCGGTGCCCGAAGAACTCGCTCTCCCACACGTCGAGCGGTACCGCGGCGCAGTTGACGCGCACGTAGGGCCCGCTCGCGCGCGGGCTCATCCGGTGCGCCAGCCGCGCGAGCAGCTCCTTGCCGGTGCCCGACTCGCCGGTGAGCAGCAGGGTGGAGTCGGCGCCGGCGGCGGCCTCGACCATCGCCATCACGCGCCGCCACGCCGCGCTCACGCCGGCCGGCGCATCGGCCGCGGTCGCGCTGCGCAGCAGGCCCACCTCGCGCCGCAGCGCGCGCCCGGCCAGCGCGCGGTCGATCGCCACCTCCAGCGCCTCCGGATCCACCGGCTTGAGCAGGTAGTCGCTCGCGCCGGCGCGCAGGCACTCGACCGCGGAGCCGATCGTCCCGTGGCCCGTCAGCACGATCACCGGCACGTCCGGCGCGGTGGCCTGGACGCGCCGGATCATCTCGCGCCCGTCCTGCCCCGGCATGCGCAGGTCCGTCAGCACCACGTCCACCGGCGACTTCGCGAGGTGGGCCACCGCCGCCGCCACGGACGCCGCCGGCTCCGCGTCGTAGCCGCGGTCGCGGAGCACGTCGAGCAGCGACTCGCGGACGTAGGCCTCGTCTTCGACCACCAGCACGCGCGCGGCCGGCTTGCGCGGCGGCGTGCTCACGCCGCCTCCAGCGCGGGCAGGCGCATCCGGAACACGGACCCGCCGCCCTCGCGCCCGGTGGCCAGGAGCTCGCCGCCGTGCTCGCGCACGATCGAGTGGCAGACCGACAGGCCGAGGCCGGTCGAGTCCTTGGTCGAGTAGAACGGCTCGAAGATCCGCTGGCGGTCCCCCTCGGGGATGCCGGGGCCGCGGTCCGCGACCTCGGCCACGACCTGGCCCCGCTCGCGGTGCGCGCGCACCTCGACCCGGCCCCCGCCCGGCTGGGCCTCGCACGCGTTCAAGATCAGGTTCACCGCCACCTGCCCGAGCATCACCGCGTTGCCGAGCACGAGGAGCGGCGCGGTGGGCAGCTCCAGCGCGAAGTCCACGTTGCGGAACTCGGGCCGGCTCTGCACGAAGCGCGCGGTCTCCTCGAGCACGCGCGCGAGGTCCACCTGCGTGCGCGGCGCCGCCGAGGGGTCGGCGTGCGCGAGCACCTGCCGCACGATCCCGGCCGCACGGTCGAGGCCCTCGCGCACCGAGCGGAGCCGGGCCTCGGCCGCGGCCGCCTCGCCGCGCGCGAGGGCGTCGCGGGCCAGGGTCAGGTAGTTGGCCATGCCCTCGAGCGGGTTGTTGATCTCGTGGGCGATGCCCGCGGCCAGCCGCCCGACCGTGGCCAGGCGCTCGGCGTGCAGGAGCTGGCGCTCCAGCTCGCGCACCCGGGCCTCCTCGCGCGCGCGCGCCTCCAGCCGCTCGCGACGGCGCGCCTGCTGGATCGCGGCCAGCCCGAGCAGCACCGCGAGGGTCATCGCCGCCAGGTTCAGGGCCACGGTCCCGCGGTACCGGCCGGCGAGCGGCTCGATCAACGCGACCGCCTGGTCCTCGGCGCGATGGCACTCGAGCTGCCAGGGGCCGCGCGCCGACCAGCCTTCGGGCTGCACGGCGGCGGTGGCGGCGAGGCGCGGCGCGTCCGCGGCCGCCGCGCGCGCCGCCGCGGGCGTGCGCGCGAGCACCGCGCCCGAAGAGTCGCGGAGCACGCACGGCACGCCGCCCGTGCCGGGCTCGCGCGGCAGCAAGGCGGACGCGGCGACCTCGGCCTCCAGGCGCAGCGGGCCCGAGGCGCCCGACACGTCGAGCGTGGTCGTGAGCCGCGGGCGCGTCGGGTCCATCGCCGCGCCCTCGAGGCCGGTGGGGTTCGAGGACACCCAGAGCACCGGGATGCCGCCGCGCCGGCCCGTCATCACGAGCGGACGGCCGTCGCCGGTGCTCACCACCGCGCGGATCACCTCGGGGTGCGTGCGCAGGAACAGCAGCAGCACGCCCTCGGCGCCTTCGCGCCAGCTCTCGGCCCGCGACGCGTCGGCGGCGCCGGCCAGCGGCGTGGAGGCGGCGAGGAACGTCATGTCCCCGCGGACGTTCGACAGCACCGACTCGAGCGCGCGCGCGCGCGCGGTGGTCTCGCCCTCGAACACGCGCGCCGCGTTCTCGGCCGCCGTCCGCCGCGCCACCGCGATGCCCCACACCCCCGCCACGTTGACCGCCGCCACCGCCACGATCGACAACGCGATCGGCCAACCGGCGCGCGAGGGTGCGCGTGAGGTCATGGGCGACTTATACAGGAAGCCGCAGCCGCGGGAAAACGAGCGGGGTGGTGGGGGAACGGAACGAACGGAAGGGAAGGGAACGGAACGGAACGGAACGGTGCCGGAGTCGGGACGGGACCGGAAGCGGAACGGAACCGGAACCGGAACCGAACCGGAACCGGAACCGGTACCGGTACCGGAATCCGATTCCGAATCCGGTACCGATTCCGAATCCGATTCCGTCCCGTTACCGGCACCGTTCCGGTTCCGATTCCGTCCCGTTACCGGC
>DATBIZ010000428.1:0-6107 GCA_036556645.1 Vicinamibacteria bacterium
CGCACGAGGAGATCGCCCGCTACGCGTACCGCCTCTTCGAGGAGCGCGGGCGGGTGCACGGCCACGCGCTCGACGACTGGCTCGCGGCCGAGCGCGCGTTGAGCGCCGAGTTGGACCAGGAGGAGCCGGCTCCAGATCCGCCGGCTCGCAGGCCGATACGCACCGGCCGGCGCGCGTGAGAATGGCCGTGCCTTGCCGCGCGCCTTCCGGACGCCGGCGCGTTCCCCGGCGCTCAACATGGGCCTTCCAGCAGGCGATCGGCGGGGCGCGGACGCGGCGGGGCCGCTCCCGTGGACCCACGTTCGATGCGCCGTGCCAGCGCCCGGAGCGCGGGAGGGACGCACACCGCGAACAGCCCGCCGAGGACGGCGATCGCCCAATCGTCGAGGTGCAACGGCTCGAGGTGCAGCCGGCGGGCCAGCGCCGGCACCTGGACGAACAGGACGGGCGACACGAGGGTGGCCGCCACCACCACGCGTGCGATCCGCGTCCGCACCCCGCTGAGCAGGACGGCGATGGCCGCGCTCGCGAAGGTGAGGCACGCCATGGCCATCGCCCGCGCGTGCGCCACGCGGGCGTCGCCGCCCAGGCCGCGCACGAAGCCGAGAGCCACCACCGCCGCGAGCAGGAGCCCGACGCCGAGGATGACCGCCCAGTCGGCCGGCGAGAAGAAGCGCGGGCGCCGTGTCGCGCCGGCGCGCGCGAGCCCGTCGCCCGACGGCGTCTTCTGGAACACGAGCATGGCCGTCGGGTGGATGACCATCTCGAGCCACACGATGTGGATCGGCAGATAGAGCAGGGGGTAGCCGGCGAGCGGGATCAAGGTGGCGCTGAGCACCAGCGGGATGTGGATCATCAGCAGGTACTGGAAGCTCCGGCGAAGGTTGCGGAAGAGCTGCCGGCCCTCCGCGATCGCGCCCACGATCGTGCGGAAGTTGTCGTCCATGAGGACGATGGCCGCGACCTCGCGCGCGCTGCGCGTGGCGCGTTCGCCCATCGCGATCCCCACGTCGGCCGCCTCCAGCGCCGGCACGTCGTTGACGCCGTCGCCGGTGACCGCCACCACCTCGCCTTGCGCCTGCAGCCCGCGCACCAGGGTCAGCTTCTGCGCGGGCAGCGCGCGCGCGATCACGTCCACCGCACGCAGGTCGGCGGCCCCGTCCGCGGCGAGGCGCTCGAGCTCCTCCCCGAGCAGCAGGCGGGGCTCGCCGGCGGCGAGGCCGATCTCGCGCGCGACCGCGCGCGCGGCCGCCGGGTGGTCGCCCGTCACCAGGATGGTGTGGATGCCGGCGCGCCGGCACGCGGCCACGGCCTCGGGCACGCCGGGCCGGACCGCGTCCTCGCAGACCACCAGGCCCGCGAACCGGTAGCCCTCGGTGGGCTCCTGCGCGACGTCCTCCGCGTCGTCGAGCGGCCGCGAGGCGCAGGCGATGACCTTGTGCCCCTCCGCGGCCAGCCGCGCCACCTCCTGCGACCAGGCCGCGCGGTCCGGCTCGGCGAGCGCCGTCATGCCGAGCACGACCTCGGGCGACCCCTTCACCGCCGCCAGCAGCCCGGCCCCGTCCTCGCGCACGACCGCGGTCTCGCGCCGGCGGTCCTCGGTGAAGGGGAACGTGGCCACGTCCACCCGCCGCGGCGCCGCCCATCGTTCTTCCGCCTCGTCGAGGATCGCCGCGTCGAGCGGATCGCCGGTCTCGCGGCGCGAGGCGAGCGCGGCCACCCGGACGAGCGAGGCCGCGGACGCGCCGGGGGCGGGCCGCAGATGGGTGACGCGCAGCCGGCCCTCGGTGATCGTGCCGGTCTTGTCCGAGCAGATGCAGGTGACACGGCCCACGTTCTCGACCGACACCGCGCGCCGGACGAGCGCCTGCCGGCGCGCCAGCCGGTAGACGCCCACGCCCAGGAAGAACGTGAACGCGACCGGGAACTCCTCGGGCAGCGCGGCCACCGCGAGCGTCACCGCGCTCAGGAACGCGTCGAGCCATCCGTGGCCCTGCCACAGGCGCACCGCGGCCAGCAGCAGGCACAGCGCGGTGGCGGCCACGAGCAGGACGGACACCAGGCGCGCCAGCGCGCCCTGCAGCGGCGTACGGGCCCTCGCGCCCCCGGCGGCGGTGCGCACGATCTCGCCGTAGAGGGTTTCGCCGCCGGTGAACACCACCCGCAGGCGTGCGGCGCCGGTGAGCAGCCGCGTGCCCGCGAAGCCCCAGTGCGCGCCGTTCACCATGGGCTCGGCCTCGCCCGCGGGCAGCGCCGGCAGCGGCCGCTTCCACACCGGCCAGGCCTCGCCGGTCAACGACGACTCGTCCACCTGCATCGCGTCGCCGCCCGCGATCACGCCGTCGGCCGGGAACGAGTCGCCGGCCGCGACCAGGACGAGGTCGCCGGGCACCACTTCGGTCGAGGGCAGCGTCCGCGGCGCCTCGTCGCGCACCACGCGCGCGGTGGTGGCGAGCCGGCTGCTCAGGCCCTCGGTGGACGCCTGCGTCCGGCGGTGGAGGAACGCGTCCATCCCGGCCAGGGGGACGAGCGCGGCGAAGAGCGTGGCGGCCTCCGCCCGGTCCCCGAGCACGGCGTACAGGACGCCGGTGCCGGCGAGGAACCAGATCATCGGGTCCGCGGCGGTGTCGCGCGCCAGGTCGCGCCACGCGCGCCTCGGCGCGTCCACCACGTCGTTGGGGCCGTACGTGGCGCGGCGCGCGCGCGCCACCTCGGCGGTGAGGCCGCGGCCGTCGAGCGGTCGGGAGTCGAGGCGGCGAGCCGGCAGCGGGCGGCGCACCGATCAGCCCGCGCGCACGGTGAGCACCGGGCAGGGCGCGGAGCGGAGCACCCGCTGGGCGGTGGAGCCGAAGACGAACTGGTCGAGCGCGTCGGCCCCCTGTGCACCCATCACGATCAGCTCCGCGCCCTTCTCGGCGGCGATGCGCACGATCTCGCGGTGCGCCTTGCCCGCGGCCACGATCGTCTCCACGGGCGCCCGGCTGCGCACGGATTCGGGCACCGACGCGCCCAGCCATTCGCGGGCGCGCTGCTGCAGCTCGGTGGCGAGGTCGGGCGGCGCGTCCGGCCCTCGCGGCTCCGGCTCGTGCGCGGTCACGTGCACCAGGAGCAGGCGCGCGCGGTCCTCGGGCGCGAGCGCGAGCGCCCACTCCAGGGCGGCCGTGGCCGGCGCCGAGAAATCGGTGGCCCAGAGCACGGTGCCGAACAGGGCCGGGCCCGCGGGCAACCCGCCGCGCGCCGGCACGGTCAGCACGGGGCACCGCGCGCTGCGCAGCACGCGCTCGGTCACCGATCCGAGCACCCACTTCTCGAAGCCGCCCCGCCCGTGCGAGCCGAGGACGATCAGGTCGGCGGGCAGCTCGGCCGCGCGCTGCAGGATCACCCGCGCGGGGGCGCCGTCGCGCACCTCGGCCTCCACCGGGATCTTCGGAGCGGCGCGCGCGACGAAGCGGCGCAGCGCGGCCAGCGTGCGCTCGTGGACGTCGGGATCGAGCAGTGCGGGGTTCGTGAGCGCGCCCGCCCGCCCCGGAGCGGGCAGCGAGGTGGGGATCACGTGCAATGCGACCACCGCGGAGCCGTGCCGCGCCGCCAGGCGCAGGGCCTGCCGCAGCGCGCGGTCCGAGTAGGCAGAGAAGTCGCAGGGCCACAGGACCCGGCGGATCTGCGTCATTTGGATCTCCCGGACGCGGACCTACGCCAGGCCAGGGTGCAAGCCTTGTACCCCGGCGGAGGGCCGCATCTCACTCACCCGGCGCGCCGCTTGCCCCGACCCGCGAATGCGTTACGCGCGGGGGGCACGGTCGCGAACGTTTTTCGGAGGTGGCAGTCGCCGGGAATACATCTCCGGGGCGGAGGCGTTGATCCTTGAAGAGGCCGGCCGCGCTTCGCCGGCGCCTGGGGGGTAGCGCGGCAGCTCGCGAAGTGCCTCATTGCCTTGAACTTCCGTCGGTGTGGCGGCCGGACGTCATTGGATCGTGCGGCTCACGCGGATGCGTTTCCCTTGCATTGGGAATCGTTTTCCTGTATCTTGCTTGGTTGGCACGCGTTAGCCATGGGCCTGCAGGCCCCCGCCGCGGCGTACGAACCCCGCCCGAACCGTAGGCTCCTGGACTGCTGAACCGCATCCAACGGGTGGACGCCGTCACGCGCGGCCGGGCTGGCGCGACCAATCGAAGACGAGCACGGGGCAGAACCGAGGGAACATGACTCTGTCGATCGAAGAACGATACGAGCAGACGCTCGACAGGATCTCGGCGGCGGGCGGCGATGGCGCCCTGCGGCCGGAGGACTGGGACGAGATGGCCGCGCACGATCCGGAGGCGTCGGAAGGCCTGGACGCCCTGGCCGCGCTGCTCGCGCCCCGCGCCGCGGACGCGCGCGAGGCCGCGGCCGGCGCCGAGCCCGAGGAGGCGCGCGCCGCCGAGCCCGAGGCTACCGCGGACTCCGTGCGCGTCTACCTCCGCGAGATGGGCCGGGTGCCCCTTCTGACCAAGGAAGGCGAGGTCACCCTCGCCCGCAGGATCGAGCGCGGGACCAACATCATGCGCAAGGCGGTGTTCCGCACCGCTCTCGCGCTGGATGAGGTGATGCGCATCGGCGAGCAGCTCCGCGAGCGCCGCGAGTCGGTTCGCGAGTTCATCGTCATCGACGAGGAGCAGATCACGGCCGACGTGCTCGAGCAGAAGCGGCGCAAGGCGCTGCAGGCCATCGCGGCGGTGACGGCCGCCCGCCAGCGCTTCGAGACGCAGCGGAAGCGGCTGCGCGGGGCGGACGCCTCGCGCCGGGCGCGCGTGCGCGCCCGGTGGCGGCTGGGGCGCCTCCGCGTGCAGGTGATCGCGGCGATGCGCCGGCTGGAGCTGACCGAAGCGGTGCAGCTGCGGCTGGCCGACCGGCTGGAGCAGACCGTCGCGCGCGTGCGCGAGGCGGGCGCGCGCGTGGCCGCCGCCGAGCGCGTGGTGGCGCAGACGCGCGCGGACCGCCGGGCCGAGCCGCAGGCGCGCCTGCGCGCCGAACGCGCGGCCGTGCGCGCGATCGAGCACGCGGCGGGCGCGGGCGCGCGCGAGCTGGAGATGTCGCTGGCGCGGCTGGAGAAGGGCCGCGCGCTGGCCGAGCAGGCGAAGCGGGACCTCGCGGAGGCGAACCTCCGCCTGGTGGTGTCCATCGCCAAGAAGTACGTCAACCGCGGGCTGCCGCTGCTCGACCTGGTGCAGGAGGGCAACCTGGGGCTGATGCGCGCGGTGGAGAAGTTCGACTACCGGCGCGGCTACAAGTTCTCCACCTACGCCACCTGGTGGATCCGGCAGGCGGTGGGCCGCGCCATCCAGGACCAGGCGCGCACGATCCGCGTGCCCGTGCACATGATCGAGACGATCAACAAGGTGACGCGCTCGAGCCGCGCCCTGGTGCAGGAGCTCGGGCGCGAGCCGGCCATGGAGGAGATCGCCGCGCACGCGGACGTGCCGCTCGAGAAGGTGCGCCGCGCGTTCGAGGCCGCCCCCATCCCGGTGTCGCTCGACACCCCCATCGGCGAGGGCGAGGAGACCCGGCTCGGCGACCTGATCGAGGACCGCGGCGTGGTGCGCCCGGACTCGGCGGCGATGGGCAACGTGCTGCGCAAGGAGACCGAGGAGCTGCTGCGCACGCTGACGCCGCGGGAGGCGCAGGTCCTGCGCATGCGCTTCGGCATGGACGCCGACCGCGAGCACAGCCTCGAGGAGGTCGGCCAGCACTTCGCGCTCACGCGCGAGCGGATCCGGCAGATCGAGGCGAAGGCCCTGCGCAAGCTGCGCCACCCGAGCCGCAGCCGCAAGATGCGGGTGTTCCTGCTCGGCACCGCGGTCTGAGCGGCCGGGCGGACCTGCGGCCGCGCGCGTGAGCGGCGCGGCCCCAGGCCGCCCGCCGGATCAGGCGGTCGCGCGGTCGGCGGCCGCGGCGAGGTGGCGCGTGAACCAGCCGGCGGCGAGGTCCGCCACCTCCTCCAGCGCCCCCGGCTCCTCGAACAGGTGCGTGGCGCCGGGCACGATCGCGAGATCGCTCTCGGCGCGCAGGCGGCGCCGTGCCGCGCGGTTGAGGGCCAGCACCTCGACGTCGTCGCCCCCGACGATCAG
>DATBIZ010000429.1:0-3793 GCA_036556645.1 Vicinamibacteria bacterium
GTCCGCGGGCGCGAGGCGGCCGGTGAGGCGCACGCGATCGGAGAGCCCCTGCTCGGCGGCGCGGGCCCGCAGCGCGCCCTCCCGTGGCCCCGCGCCGGCGAGCACGAGCCGCGGGTCGGGGACGCGGCCACGGAGCAGCCCCAGCGCGGCGATCAGGAGCTCGAAGCGCTTGAGCGGGATCAGCCGGCCCACCGACGCGATCACGAAGCTCGACCCGGGCAGGCCCAGCTCCGCCCGCGCCGCCTCGCGCGAAGGCAGCGGCGCGGCGAGCGGCGGCACGCCGTTGGGCACCACGTGCAGCCGCTGGGCCCGTACGCCCCAGCCCGCGACGATGCGCTCCACGTAACGGCTCGGGACGATCACACGCTCGGCCGCCCGCGCCACCCGGCGCTGCACCACGCGCAGCGTCTCCACGCGCGCGCCGTAGCGCTTCGCCTGGAAGGCGTCCACCCCCTCCGCGACCCAGCCCCGGTCGTCCGCGATCTCCCAGGCGAGGTCGCCCACGACCTTGAGCGCCAGCGGCCGTCGCGCCCAGCGTGCGCCCGCCGTCGCGGGGACGCCGGCGCTGAGCGGGTCCTGCGCGAACACGAGGTCCGCCCGCGCCGCCGCCCGGCGCACCGCCCGCGCGTACGCCCCGTAGCGGGCCGGCAGCGGGCGGCCGCGCGCGACGCGCCGCACCGCGAACGGATCGCCGTCCGGGACGGCCTCCGGGTCCCCGTAGGTCACGACCTCCACCCCGATGCCGCGCTCGGACAGCGCGCCCGCGAGGTGGCGGACGGACGTCGCGGGGCCGCCGATGTCCGGCGGGTAGATGCCGGTGGCGAACAGGACGTTCACGCCCGCCGCGCGCGAAGGGTCACGCGCGCCGCGCGAGCAGGTTGCACTTCGGCTCCCCGCGCAGCGAGGAGTCCCGCGGGTCCAGGCGGCGCGGGGCGCCCGCGTCCGCGAGCGCGAACACCTCGGCGAAGCCGTGCGCGGCCAGGCGGCCGAGGAGCGCGGGCAGGTCCTCGCCGCGGGCGCGCAGGATCTCCGGCTTGTACTCCAGGATCAGCGCGAGGCCGGGCGAGCGCGCGGCCAGCTCGCGCATCCCCTCCAGCACCTCGCCCTCGGCCCCCTCCACGTCCACCTTCACCAGGTCCGCGCGCGCGAGGCCGTGCGCGCGCGCGAGCGCGTCGAGCGTGGTCGTGGCCACGGGCAGCGCCGCGCCGGCGCCGCGCTTGAGCGGCAGCAGCGAGTGGCCGACGCTGAGCGCGGTCTGCCACAGCGAGGCCTCGCCCTCGCGGTCCGACACGGCCACGGGCACCAGGCGCACGTTCCGCAGCCCGCGCCGGGCCACGTTGCGGCCCAGCACCGCGAAGGTGTCGGGGTGCGGCTCGCAGGCGATCACGGTCCCCCGCGGCCCCGTCAGGCGGGAGAACAACAGCGTGTAGTAGCCGGCGTGCGCGCCCACGTCGAACGCGGTCATCCCGGGGCGCAGCAGGCGGCGCACCGCGCGCACCGTCCCGCGCTCGTAGGTGCCGAGCAGGAAGCGCAGCTTGTACAGCGGAAGCAGCCGGTCCGGGGGCAGCTCGAAGCGCGCGAGCGCGGAGGCGGCACGGGCGATCCACTCCCCCCCCGTCCAGACGACTCCGCTGAGCGCCGCGTGCACCGGCCCGACCCGGCGCAGGGTGGCGTCGTAGAGGTGTTCGAGTCTGTCCATGGTCGATATCGGGAGTTCGCGCGCGCGGCGGCGCGTCCACCGGCCGCCGCGGCGCGGAGGGTTCGCCCCGACGCGCTGCGCTCGGCGACGAAGAGCGCGGAGCGGACAACCCGCATCCCGGGACGACGATGCTACCATCGCGCTCCGTCTTGAACGCCCTGGGCCTCGACGTGCGGGGACTTCCCCTCGACGCGTTCTTCCGTGCCGGCTGCGTGCTCTACGCCGCGGCGTACCTGGCCTGGACGATCGCGGTCGCGCGCGGGCGGCGGCGCGTGTCCGCGTGGGGACCGCTCGCGCTCGCGCTGGTGGTGTGGGCGCTCACCACGTTCCCGCTGCAGCGCCCGTACGGCCTGCAGGCGCCGGCGTCCGACCGGCTGCGCCACCTGTGGTGGGCGGCCACCGCCGCCGCCGGAAACCCGCCGTGGGAGTCGGGGTGGCTCGGACAGCGCACGCTGGAGCCCGCGTGGAGCGCCCTGGTGTCGCTGCTCGCGCTGCGCGACCCGGCGCGCGTGATCGCCGTCTATCCGTTCCTGCCCGTCCTGGGGCTCGCGGCCACCGCCGCCGCGCTCCTCTGGGCGTTCCGCGCGCGCCCCCTGCGGGCGGTGCTGGTCGCGTCGTTCGTCCTGCTCGCGTCCACGCAGGCGCTCGACCACCTCGAGCCGTTCCGGATGTTCTGGGCGCGCCACTTCCTGCTCAAGCCGAACCACGCGCTCGGGCTGGCCATGGTGCCGCTCCTCGTGGGCGTGCTCGCCCGTCCGCTCACCGTCCGGCGCGGCGCGGCCGCCGCGCTGCTGCTGGGCACGCTGGGCTGGGTGTTCGTGGTGGACTGGGCGCTCTTCTGCGCGAGCCTGGCCGGCTTCGCCGCGCTGGCCGCCGTGCACCCCCGGCGCCCACGGCAGGGGAACGGCGTCCTCCGCCTCGCCGCGGTCGCCGGCGCCTCGGCGCTTGTGGTCGCGCCGTTCGTCGTCTACCTGTCGCAGCACTTCCCGAACGCGGTGTCGCTGGCGGCCGGCGCCGACCCCGGCGCGCCGGCGCGGAGCCCCTGGGGCGACGCGCGGCCGGCCGCGCACTCGCTCGTCTTCCTCGCCACGTTCGACCTGGGGCCGCACTTCCCGCTCGCGCTCGTCGGAGCGTGGGCGGCCTGGCGCCGCGGCCGGCGGTTCGATCTCCTGTGGCTGGGCGCGCTGGCCGCCGCGTATGCGGCCTGGAGCGCGACCGCGGTGCTCTACATGACCGCCCGGGCGCGGGCCGCGGACGAGGTCTACTGGTTCCTGGCGTTCGCGGTCGCGGTGCACGCCGGCATCGGCGCGCACGCGATCGCCGTGCGTCTCTCCGCCGTCGCGCGCCGCGAGGGCCGCGCCTGGCCGGCGCGGCGCGTCGCCGCGGCGGGCCTCCTCGCCTGGCTGCCGTTCACGATCGGGTGGTGGTGGGACCCGCCGCGCACCGACCCGCACTTCACCGCCGCGCTCGAACCGGTGCCGCCGGAGATGCAGGCGCTCGCGGCCTGGGTGCGCGCCCGGACGAGCGGGCAAGACCTGCTCGCGGCGGCGCCGCGGTCGGCCGCGTGGCTGCCCGCCCTGGCCGGCCGGCGCGTGGTCCGCGTGCCCACGGACGACCTGGCCGGCTTCGATCCCGCGACCGTCCCCGCGCCCGGCGTGCGCGTGCTCGTGGCCGACGCGCCCGGCGCCGCCGAGCCTCCGGGCGTGGTCGAGGAGTTCCGCGCGGGATCGCTCACCGCGTACCGGCTCGGCCGGTAGCCCCTGCGCGCAGGAGGCCGTCGTAGAGGCCTTCGATGCGGCGGGCCACGTCCTCCCAGCGATAGCGCTCGGCGACCAGCGCGCGGCCGGCGCTTCCGAGCGTGCGGGCCAGCGCGGGGTCGCGCAGCAGGCGGAGGATCGCGGCCGCGATCGTCTCGGGCCGCGCCGGGTCGCAGAACAGCCCGGTCCGTCCCTCGACCAGGAAGTCCGGGATGCCGCCGGTGCGCGTGCCGACCACCGGAAGGCCGCAGGCCATCGCCTCCAGGAACGCGGTGCCGAGCCCCTCGCTCAGCGACGGCCGCGCGAAGGCCTCCCCCAGCCGCAGGTGGGCGGGCAC
>DATBIZ010000430.1:0-5932 GCA_036556645.1 Vicinamibacteria bacterium
CGGCGTGCCGGTGCGCGCGGCCCAGGCGGAGATGGACCTCATCTCCGCGCGACTCTCCGCGCAGTACCCGGAGACCAACGCCGAGGTCGGCGCCGAGGTGGTGCCGATGCACGAGGACGCGGTGGCCGCGGTGCGGCGGCCGCTCTGGGTGCTGCTGGCCGCCTCCGGCGCGATCCTGCTGATCGCCTGCGCCAACCTGGCCAACCTGCTGCTCTCCCGCGCGCTGGCGCGGCGCAAGGAGCTGGCGGTGCGGGCCTCGCTCGGCGCCTCGCGCGGGCGGCTCATCGCGCAGTCCGTGTCCGAGGTGATCCCGCTGCTCGCGCTCGGCGGAGGTCTCGGCCTCCTCGCCGCGCAGGCCGTGCTCGGCGCGCTGGTGCCCCTGCTGCCGGCCGACCTGCCGCGCGCGGAGGGCATCGCGCTGAGCCCGCCCGTGCTGCTGACCGCGCTGGCCACCCTGGCCGCCGTGGGCCTGGTGATCGGCGCGGTCCCCGGCTTCGACGCCGCGCGCCACTCGGTCGCGGAGACGGCCTCCGAGCGGTCGCGGACCACCGCCGCGCCCCGACGGACGCGCGCGCGCGACGCGCTGGTGGCCGCGCAGATCGCGCTGACGCTGGTGCTCGCGGTCGGCGCCACGCTGCTGCTGCGCAGCCTGGGCCGCCTGCGCGAGGTGGATCCGGGCTTCTCGCCCGCGCGCGTGGTGAGCTTGCACCTGGCGATCCCGCGCCAGAAGTACGGGACGGACGCCGAGGTCGCACGCTTCTGCGCGCGGGTGCTCGAGCGCGTGAGGGCGCTGGCCGGCGTGGAGTCCGCGGCGATGGTCAACCGGCTCCCGCTGGCCGGCGGCATCCAGATGGGCGGCATCGAGGTCGAAGGCGTGGACGCGCGCCGGCTCGGCATCTCCAGCACGGACTGGCGCACGGTCACGCCCGACTACTTCCGGACGATGGGCATCCCGCTGCGGGAGGGGCGCGACTTCGCCGAGAGCGACGTCGAGGACCGGCCGCCGGTGGGCGTGATCGACGAGCGGCTGGCGCGGGCCGCCTGGCCCGGGCAGTCCGCGCTCGGCCGTCGCTTCCGGCATGCGCCCGGGCTGCCCTGGACCACGATCGTGGGCGTGGTCGGCCACATCCGCCACGACCGGCTCGACGAGGACTCCCGGCCGCAGGTCTACTGGAACTACCGGCAGCGGGCGCAGGACCGGATGGCGCTCGCGGTGAAGACGCGCGGCGAGACGCAGGCGCTGGCCGCGTCGCTGGTCGCGGTCGTGCGCAGCGTGGACCCGGAGCAGCCGGTCTACGACGTGCGCACGCTCGACGCGGTCGTGGACCGCTCGCTGGCGCCGCGCTCGCTGCAGACCGGGCTCGTCGCCGCGTTCGCCGGGCTGGCGCTCCTGCTGGCGAGCGTGGGGGTCTACGGCGTGATGGCCTACGCCGTCGGCCAGCGCCGCCGCGAGTTCGGCGTCCGCCTCGCCCTCGGCGCGCGCCGCGCCGACCTGGTACGGCTGGTGCTCTCGCGCGGGGCCGCGCTGTTCGCCTGCGGAGCCGCGATCGGCCTCGTGGGCGCGGCCGCCGGCGCGCGGCTGCTGGGCAGCTTCCTCTACGAGGTCGCTCCCCTCGACCCGGCCAGCTTCGCCGCGGCTACGCTCGCGGTCCTCGCCGCCTCGATGCTCGCGTGCGGCGCACCCGCGCGCCGCGCCGCCTCCGTGGATCCGACGGTGGCGCTCCGCGCGGAGTAGGCGCTACCGCCGGAACGGGTGCTCGAAGCTGAGATAGAGGAACACGCCGTCGTCTCCGCGGCTGGGGCCCAGGCCGATCGGCACCGCCACGCCCGGCACGATCTGCAGTCCGCTCTCGAAGTTGTGCGCCCAGCGCACGCCGGGGCTCAGGTACAGCGTGTCCGTGCGCTGGACGCGGCCAGGGGCGGCGACCGACTCGGCGCGCGACCAGGCCAGCTCGACCAGCACGTTGAAGGCGGGCCGCGCGAGCCAGACCAGGCCCTGGCCGGCGTTGAAGCCGCGCGTGTCCGCCTCGTGGCCGAACACGTTGCTGGCGCCTGCGATCCAGGTGGCGCCGAGGTTCGAGTGGCTGACCCAGCGGTCGCCCCACTGCTTGCTCACGGGCAGGTTCACCTGGGCGCCGGCGCCGCCCGTGCCGCGGGCCCGGGCCACCGATCCGGTGGGCAGGAGCAGGCTGGCGCGCGGCGCGACCGCCACGCCGGCGCGGGAGCCGTCCAGGAGCTGGTAGCGGTAGTGGACGGCCACGTCGCCGAAGCCGGTGCTGCCGCCGGCGTCGAGCACGGGCACGGTGACGCTGACCTGGTGCCGCTGCGACGGCACCGGCCATTCCTGGGTGAAGGTGTACGACCAGCTCGGGTCCGCGATCGGCTGCAGCATCGTGTTGACGTGCTGCACGACGCCACGCTCCTGGTTGTAGGCCTCTTCCAGCAGGAAGCTGTTGTCGGCGATGGCCGGCGCGGGCGCCTGGGCGGCGGCCGGCAACGGAAGGGCGGCCAGCAGCGCGAGCGGGAGGAGGCCCGCGGCCGGCCGCGCCTGCATCAGGCGTGCCGGTGCTTGTCGGGCAGCCCGAAGCGGCGCGCGGTGTCGCCCTCCGCGTCGAACTGGATCAGCACGGCCGGCTCGTTCCCCACCACCCACGCGTCGTGCTCCGGCTCGATCACCAGCACGCGCGGCGCCGCGAAGTCGAACCCGCAGCCGTCCGCGTACGTCCCCTGCACGCGCCCCCGCGCCAGCAGGCCCACGTGCGCGTGCTCGCACCACTCGGTGCCCACCAGCGGCCGCATGTGCGTGGACCAGCGGAAGCCCGGCGGATAGATCACGCGGCCGACGCGCACGGTGCCGGTGCGCACGACGTCGATGCGCGCGCCGCCGAGCTCACGGTGCTGCGCCTCTTCGAGCGGCGACACCAGCGGCTCCACGCCTCCTCCTAGCTGCCGCCGGACCGGCGCGGAAGGTTCGCCTTCTGGAAGCCGCGGGTGTTCTGCGCCCCCTTCCAGGGCTGCTTCGTGTTGTGGCGCGGCGGCGGAGGCGCCGGCTTCTCGGGCCCGGACGCGGCGTCGGCCTTTTCGCCGGTGGCGGCGCGGGCGCGGGCGGAGCGCGCCGCGGCCTCGTCCTGGGCCAGGTGGCACTGCTTGTACTTCTTCCCCGAGCCGCAATGGCACGGGTCGTTGCGGCCAGGCGGCGGAGTCGGTGCAGCCACGCGTGTCCTCCTGGTCGAACTGTAGCGCATCGGACGGGTCGTATCATCCGGCATGGCCGTGGTCGAGCTGCGCGACGTGAGCAAGCGCTACGCGTCGGGCGTGCTCGCCCTCGACCGGGTCGGCTTCGCGGTGGAGTCCGGGCGCGTGCTGGTGCTGCTCGGCACCAGCGGGTCGGGCAAGACGACGGCCCTGAAGACCGTGAACGGGCTGGTCACGCCCGAGGCGGGCGAGGTGACGGTGCTCGGCCGCCGCGTCGCCGCCTGGGACGGCGTGGAGCTGCGGCGGCGGATCGGGTACGTGATCCAGGAGGTCGGGCTGCTTCCCCACCTCACCGTCCGCGAGAACGTCGAGCTGGTGCCGCGCCTGCTGGGCTGGCCGCCCGAGCGGCGGCAGGAGCGCTCGCGCGAGCTGCTCGCGCTGGTGGGCCTGCAGCCCGAGCGCCACGGAGAGGCGGCGCCGTCGCAGCTCTCCGGCGGCGAGCGGCAGCGCGTCGGCCTCGCGCGTGCGCTGGCGGCCGATCCGCCGCTGCTGCTGATGGACGAGCCCTTCGGCGCGCTCGACCCGCTGACGCGCCGGCGCCTGCAGGACGAGTTCAAGGACCTCCAGCGGCGCCTGGGCAAGACGGTCCTCCTCGTCACGCACGACGTGCCCGAGGCGCTGCGCCTGGCGGACGAGGTCGTGGTGATGGACCTCGGGCGCGTCGTCCAGTCGGGACCGCCGGCGGCGGTCCGGGCCGCGCCCGAGCCGGGCTTCGTGGCCGACTTCTTCCGCGCGGCCCTGGCCTGAGCCGTGGACCTGCTCGCCTTCGCCGCCGAGCGCCGGGCCGAGATCGCGGCCCTGGCCGCCGAGCACGTCGTCCTCGTGCTGGTGGCGACCGCGATCGCGCTCGCGGTGGGGCTGCCGCTCGGCATCGCGATGACGCGCTCGCCGCGCGTGGCCCGGCCCGTGCTGGCCGTGGTGAACGTCGCGCAGACCATCCCCAGCCTCGCGCTCTTCGGGTTCCTGATCCCGGTGCCGCTGATCGGCGGCGTGGGCGCACGCTCGGCGATCGTCGCCCTGGCCGCCTATGCGCTCCTGCCCATCGTACGCAACACGTACACCGGCATCCTGCAGGTGGACCGCGCGGTGGTGGAGGCCGCGACGGGCATGGGGATGACCGGCGGACAGCGGCTGCGGCTGGTCGAGCTTCCGCTGGCCCTGCCCGTGATCCTGGCCGGCGTGCGTGTGGCGACCGTGATCTCGGTGGGCACCGCCACCATCGCCGCGGCCATCGGCGCCGGCGGGCTCGGCACGTACGTCTTCCGCGGGCTCGCCACCGTGGACACGCGGCTGATCCTGGCCGGCGCGATCCCGGCCGCCGCGCTCGCCCTGGGCGCGGACGCGCTGCTCGGCGCGGTGCAGCGCGCGCGCCGCCCGGCGCGGGCCGCCGGCCTGCTCGCGCTAGCCGCGGCGGCGGCGCTGGCCGTGCTCCAGGCGCCCGCGCTGCGCCCGGCGGCGCCTGCGGTCGTCGTCGGGTCGAAGAACTTCACGGAGCAGGTCGTCCTCGGCGAGGTCCTGGGCGCGCTGCTCGAGGAGAAGGGCTTCCGCGTGCAGAGGCGCCTGAACCTGGGCGGCACCACGCTGTGCCATGCGGCGCTGCGCGCGGGCGAGATCGCGCTCTACGTCGAGTACACCGGCACCGCGCTGACCGAGATCCTGAAGCGGCCGGGGAGCAGCGACCCCGTGCGCGTCTACGACGAGGTCGCCTCCGCGTACGCGGAGCTCGGCCTGCGCGTCTCGCGGCCGCTCGGCTTCGACAACTCGTACGCGCTGGTGGTCCGTCCGTCGGTGGCGGCCGAGCGCGGCCTGCGCACCATCTCGGACCTCGCCCGTCATGCGCGCGACCTCCGCGTCGGGCTCTTCGGCGAGTTCCTGGAGCGAGAGGACGGCATGGCCGGGCTGACGAAGGCGTACGGCTTCCGCTTCGCGCGGCCCCCCGTGGAGATGGACCTGGGGCTCCTCTACCCCGCCCTCGCCAGCGGGCAGGTGGACGTGGCGGTCGGCAGCGCGACGGACGGGCTGATCGCGGCGATGGACCTGGTGGTGCTCGAGGACGACCGCCGGTACTTCCCGCCCTACGATGCGGTCGTGGTGATGAACGTGGAGCGCCTCGCGGAGCATCCCGGGATCGAGGCCGCGGTGGATGCGCTGGCCGGGCGTCTCGACGCGCCGACGATGCGCCGGCTCAACCACGCGGTGGACGGCGAGCACCGCTCGCCCGCGGAGGTGGCCCGCGAGTTCCTGGGCACCGCGGGCGTCGTGCGGCCATGAGACCGGCGGCCGCCGCCACCGCGCTATTGCGGCACGAGGGCCACCGCGCGCAGCGGCGCGCCGGAGCCGCCGGCGATCTTCATCGGCAGCGCGATCACGGTCGCCCCCGTCTCGGGTAGTCCGGCCAGGTTGGCCAGGTTCTCGAGCCCGGGCACTCCGGCCTCGTTGGCCACGCGGTGCACGAGGAAGTCGCTCGACGGGCCGTGGTCCAGGCTCGCGGTGTCCACGCCCAGCGCGGCCACGCCCCGCGCGATCAGCACGCGGGCGGCGTCCGCGCCGTACCCGGGGAAGTGCAGGCGGCTCGCGTCGCCCGGCGTGTCGTCTCCGAGATACCGCTTCGCGTCGGGCCAGCGCTCCGACCAGCCCGTGCGCAGCAGCACGATCGCTCCCTGCCGCACCGCGCCAT
>DATBIZ010000431.1:0-6232 GCA_036556645.1 Vicinamibacteria bacterium
GCGCGGTCGGCCAGGAGGTCCGCGAACGAGAAGCCGCTGCCCCCGTCGGCGTCCAGCTCTTCCTTGAACAGGCCGGCCGCGTCGCTGAGCGATTCGGCGGAGAGCGCGGCCAGCGCCGCGCTGACGAAGAAGTGCCGCGTCCAGTCCTTCCGGCCGCGCATCGGCGGCCGGCGCAGCGCGGGCGCGAGCGCGCGCCCGTCCGCCGGCTCCATCGCGCGCCCCACGAAGCTCTGGAGCCGCGTGTGCCCGAGCACGATGCCGAGCGCGACCAGGCCGGCCCGGTTCTCGAGGACCGCGGTGCTCGCTCCGGTTCGGTCCCGCGCGAACGCGAACACCGACTGGACCGCCTCGGGCACCGCGGTTTCCCCCGGCTTGATCCCCCGCGAGGCCTCGACCAGCCGCTTCACGTGCGCGCGCACGGCCTCGGGGTCCACCTCCTCGGTCAGCCCCTGCCCGAGCACGTCCGCGACCGAGGAGGCCGGCAGGTCCACCCGCCCGTAGGTGACGGTGAGCGCCGCCGGGCTCACGTCGAGGCGCTGCGTGGCGTCGAGCAGCGGCCGCACGCGCTCGTCGCGGCGCACCAGCGCCGTCGCCACCGGAGAGAGGACGGCCAGGGCCGGGCGCGGGAGGGCCACCCGGCCCAGGCGCAGCTCGTCGATGCGGAAGGCCAGCGTCCCGCCCGTGCGCACGGGCCGCACCTGCAGCGCGGCGTTGACGAAGCGCCCGTCGCCGTCGAGCGGCAGCGAGCCGACCACGCGCACGGTGCCGGCGCCGAGCGCGACCCCCGCCCGCCACTCGCTGCCCACGATGTCCCGCCCCCACGCGGAGAGCACCTCGAGGTCGCGCGCGGTGAGCCGCAGGGTCTTGGTGCGTCCGCGCGGCACCCAGCGCGGGTTCGCGGCGCGGATGACCCGGTACACCCGGCGCTTCTCGGCCGAGGTGATCGCCTCGCCCTCGTCCGCGAGCGGGGCGCGCTCGATCGAGAGCAGCACCGCCGCCGCCAGCGCCAGCCCCAGGAGCACGGCCGCCGCCGCCAGCGCGCGCACCGTCCTCCGGCGCACGCGCGGCTCGCGCGTGGCGAAGAGGTTCGCGCCCACGCCCAGGACCGCGCCGCACGAGGCGAGCAGGAGCGGCAGGAGGTCGGTGACACGCCACCCGCGGCCCGGCCACAGGATCAGCACCGCCGCGACCACGGCCAGCGCGAGCAGCACCGCCAGCGGGCCGCGCTGCAGGCGTCCCTGGGCCGCCGGGCGCCGCGTGGCCTCGACCGCGAGGAAGCCGACCGGCACGAACAGCGCCGTCGTGGCCAGCGCGCGGCCGGCGAGGCTCGCGGCCGCTCTGAGCAGCGTGCCGGACCAGAGGGCCCCGAGCGGCGGCGGCTCGAACGGCGCGGTGCGCGCCGCCGCCCAGAACCCGAGAAGGAGCGCGTGGGCGAGCAGGAGGACGGCCGCGACGTTGCGCTTCACCTTCCCATTGTGAACGGTCGCTCGGCGGAACGGCTCAGGGCGCCGCGACCTCCTCCACCGCGGGCCGCGGCGTTCCCGCCGGCAGCGGCGCCACGGCCAGCGCGTCGAGGTCGGCCACGATGTCGCGAACCGTCTGCTCGACGACGCGCTCGCCCTTTGCCCAGCTCGCCAGCCTCGCGTCCCCGAACACGCCGGACGGCGAGTAGTGGCCGCCCGGGTTGTTCCGGTCGCGGGTCAGCGGCCGGCGGGCCTGGGCGCCCGTCCGCTCGACCAGGCCGTCCGCGACCGCCCTCTCCATGCGCACCGCGCCCGGTTTCATGTAGAGCACCATCGAGGTCTCGATCTCGTCGGCGTGCGAGCCCATCTTCTGCTCGCGCACCGCGTCCTCGGCGGACCGGCCGGCCACGCTCAGGTCGGTGAAGCGCATCAGGATCCCTTCGCCGGCCAGCACCTCCGCGGCCGCTTTCCGCGGCCGCGCGGTGGAGAGGCCGGTGTTGAGCACGTAGAAGCGGCGCGGGCCGTGGCGCGCGAGCGAGCGCGCGACCGCCACCACCGCGTCGCGCTGGGTGCGGAACGACACCGAGGTCGAGCCGGGGTACTCGAGGAAGGCCGGGTAGAACCCGTAGGTCAGCGTGGGCAGCAGGGCCACCGGCCGCGCGGCGAGCACGCGCCGCGCGTGGTACTCGGCCAGGATCGCGTCGTTGCCGAGGGTCAGGTGCGGCCCGTGCTCCTTGGCCGCGGCGCCGAGCGGCAGCACGACGATCCGGTCCGGGGTCAGCACCTTCTCCGCCTCCGGCCAGCTCAGCTCCTCGAGCCGGATCCCCGCCGGCCCGTCCGCGACCGCCCCCGGGCGCGGCGGCAGGTGGCGCTTCGGGAACTTGGCCACGACCGTGTAGAGCGGGTCCACCATGTTCGCGACGCGCACGACCGCGAGCTGCGAGACGACCTGGTACGCGTCGGGCTTGCTGAACCCGTAGTCGTCCACCAGCCAGCCGATCAGCTCGACGAACGCGATGCGCAGGGCGTCGGAGAGCGGGCGCGCGCTGCCCGCGACCATCAGGTGCTCGGCGTCCTCGAGCCGCGGCCAGGCGATCGTCTTCTTCTTCTGGAGGCCGAATCGGAACGCCACCTCCATCGAGGTCTCGAGCCCGGAGCCGCAGACCTCGGCGTCGCCCTGCAGCGCGTGGCCGTCGCCGAAGTAGAAGAGCGCGCCGGGGTGGAAGACGGGCAGGTACACGGTGGTGCCCTCGCGCACGTCGGAGGCGTCCATGTTGCCGCCGAAGGGGCCGGGCCAGAGGCCGTTGAAGGCCTCGGCCCCCTCCGGGGCGGTCGCCACACGGCCGAGCATCGGCCGCAGCGGCACCGTGATCGTCTTCGTCGCGCTCGACGGCAGGTCGAGGGTGCCGGTGCCGCGCTGCCGGTCGAGCCGCCACACGTACCGGCCGCGCGGGAACATGTCGTTCAGGAACGCGGTGCCCTCGTCGGGCACCAGCGCGCCGAAGCCGCCGCCCTGGGTGGAGACCGCGGTGTCCCGGTTGGGCCGGACCTTCAGCACCTCGACCACCAGCGTGTCGCCGGGCTCCGCGCCCGCGACCGCGATCGGCCCCACCTCGCCCGGCCAGGGGCCGCCCGGACGCTCGTACCACTCGCCCCAGAGCGTCTCGCTCTCGAGCACGTCGCCCGGCTGCACGGTGAGGATCGCCGGGCGGACCGCGAACGTGGGATGGCCCACGGTCGGGGTCAGCCGGTGCGTCTCCGCGCGGAGGGTGGCCGCCGCCAGCGAAGCACAGACCGCGACTGACACACGGCGGCAGCGAGCGCGCATACGGACCCCTCTCGTGATCGCAGGAAGCCGCGATTGTAGCGCGGGCGCGTCGGAGGCCCAGGGCCCGGGCCGCAGCGCGGATCAAGCGCGCTAGAATGGTCGCATCTTCCCTTCGATGCGCGCGGTCCGGCGGCGGCCGGCGGCGGCCGGGCCGGGCCGGGCGACGCGATCATGATGGTCGAGCTCGCGTTCCACGCGGCCGGCGCGCTGGCCGGCGCCGCGGTCGCGGTCGGGCTCCTCGTCCGCGACCGGCGCTCGCTCGTGCACCGCGTCGCGGCGGCGGGCATGATCGCGCTGGCGCTGGAGGCGGCGCTGTCCGCGGCGGCCGCCGCGGCCGGGACCTGGCCGGTGGCGCTCGCCTGGCACCATGCGCGCCTGCTCGCGAGCGCGCTGCTGCCCGGCTGCTGGCTGCTGTTCAGCCTCGTCTACGCCCGGTCGGAGTCGCGCCTGTTCGTCCGGCAATGGCGCTTCGCCCTGCTGGCCGCCTTCGCGCTGCCCGTCGTGCTGGCCGGTCCGCTCTCGCCGTGGGCCTACGAGCGGATCGTCCGCCACGCGGACCGCTGGGTGCTCGTGCTCGGCCGGTCGGGCCAGGCCTTCCACCTCGTCTCGCTGCTGGCCGCGGTGCTGGTGCTGGCCAACCTGGAGCGGACGCTGCGCGCGTCCACCGGCAGCATGCGCTGGATGATCAAGTTCGCGGTGCTGGGCGTGGGGGCGGTGTTCGCCGCGCGCGTGTACACGAACAGCCAGGCGCTGCTCTTCCGCTCCGTGGACACGAGCCTGCAGGTGATCCAGTCGGCCTCGCTGGCGCTCGCGGCCGCGTTCCTGGCCGTGTCGGGCCTGCGCAGCCGGCTGCGCGACGCGGAGGTCTACGTCTCCAAGTCGGTTCTCTACCGCTCGCTCACCGCGGCGCTCGTGGGCGGCTACCTGCTGGCGGTGGGCGTGCTCGCCAAGGCGGTGGCCTACCTCGGCCGCACGCAGGTGCTGCCGGCGGTCACGTTCGTGGTGATGCTGGCGCTGCTGGCGCTGGTCGCGCTGGTGCTGTCCGACCGCGTGCGCCAGGGGATCCGCGACTTCGTCAGCCGGAACTTCCGCCGGCCGCACTACGACTACCGCGAGGAGTGGACCGCGTTCACGCGCGCCACCAGCACGGTGTTCGAGATGAAAGCGCTCTGCGCCGCGGTGGCCGGACGCGTGTCCGCGACCCTGCGCGTGCCGTCCGTGACGGTCTGGCTGCGCGAGGAGGACGGAGAGGGCGTGGCGCTGGGCGCCTCCACGGTGTACTCCGAGTCCGAGGCCGCCGCGCTGGCCGGCGCGCATGGCCACGCGCTCTCGGCATGGATGGCGCTGCCCGGGCCGCGCGACCTGGCGGCGCTGCCCGCCCCCGCCTCCGCGGAGTGGCCGGTGTCGGGCGACGTCCGCTACGCGGCCCCGATCTCGGCGGCGGCGGGCGAGGCGGTGGGCGTGGTGGTGCTGGGCGTCCGGCCCGACGGGTCGGAGCTGAGCGCGGAGGACGTGGAGCTGCTGAAGACGTTCGCGGACCAGGCCGCCGGCAACATCCTGGGCCTGCGCCTGTCCGAGCGGCTCTTGAAGGCGAAGGAGATGGAGGCCTTCCAGAGCCTGTCCGCCTTCTTCGTCCACGACCTGAAGAACCTGGCCTCCAAGCTCTCGCTCACGCTGCAGAACCTGCCCGTCCACTACGACGACCCGGAGTTCCGCCGCGACCTGCTGGCCACGATCACGCGCAGCGTGGACAAGATCAACCAGATGTGCACGCGGCTCTCCCCGCTGAGCCGCGCCCTGGAGCTCCAGCGGACGGCCAGCGACCTCGCCCCCGTGGTCGCGGCCGCCCTGGCCGGCCTGAACGGGAACCTGAAGGGCACGGTCGAGCAGGACCTGAAGCCCACCCGGCCGGTGTCCTTCGACCCCGAGCAGATCCAGAAAGTGGTGCTGAACCTGGTCCTCAACGCGAGCGACGCGGTGCGCGCCGGGGGCCGGATCCGGATCGCCACCGGCCAGGAGGGCCGCTGGGTCTACGTCGCGGTCAGCGACGACGGTTGTGGAATGTCTCCCGAATTCGTGGCGCGATCGCTGTTCCAGCCGTTTCGCACCACCAAGCGCCAGGGGCTCGGGATCGGGCTCTACCATAGTAAGAAGATCGTGGAAGCGCACCAGGGTCGCATCGAGGTCGAGAGCGCCGAAGGCAAGGGGACGACCGTCCGCGTCCTGCTCCCGGGGTAGGCCGATGGAGAGCCCGAAGCCGAAGCTGCTGATCGTGGACGACGACGAGGACCTGCGCACGCAGATGCGCTGGGCGCTCGCCGGCGACTACGAGGTGATCCTCGCCGGCGACCGCCTGGCCGCGCTCGAGATCCTCCGCGCGCAGCGGCCGGGGCTGGTCACGCTGGACCTCGGCCTGCCGCCCGACGCCGGCGGCGCCTCCGAGGGCTTCGCCGCGCTGACCCAGATCCAGCGTCTGCCGGAGCCGCCCAAGGTGGTGGTGATCACCGGGCGCGAGGAGCGGGAGCACGCGCTGCGCGCGGTCGAGCAGGGCGCCTTCGACTACTTCTGCAAGCCGATCCAGGCCGAGGAGCTGAAGATCGTGCTCCGCCGCGCGCTGCAGCGGCACCTGATCGAGCAGGAGACCCGCGAGCTGCAGCGGCGCGACCGGCAGGGGCTCGACGACATGATCGGCGGGAGCCCGGCCATGCTGGACGTGTTCGCGGCCATCCGGAAGGTGGCGGCGAGCGACGCCACCGTGCTGGTGCTCGGCGAGAGCGGCACGGGCAAGGAGCTGGTCGCCCGCGCGATCCACCGCCTCTCGACCCGGCAGCGGGGCGCGTTCGTGGCCATCAACTGCGGGGCCATCCCCGACAACCTGCTCGAGAGCGAGCTGTTCGGCCACGAGAAGGGCGCCTTCACCGGGGCGCACGTCCAGCGCAAG
>DATBIZ010000432.1:0-11343 GCA_036556645.1 Vicinamibacteria bacterium
CCCGAAGGTGAAGGCCGAGGAGCGCCCCGGCACCTGGACGCCGCGGATGCGCAAGGCGAGCGAGGCGTTCGACGAGGTCGGCCTGGATTCGACCGAGGTGCACGTGGCGCGGTTCTTCGAGGCGGTGCGCGGCGGCAAGCCGGCGGTGCAGGACGGAGAGATGGGCCACCGGGCCGCGGCGGCGGCGCACATGGTCAACCTGTCGCTGCGCCAGGGGCGCCCGCTCGAGTGGAACGGCGACGGCGTGACGTAAGGGGGGGCGCGAAGGTCCGCAGCCGAAGTTCGCGGCCGGAGCGATCCCCCCGGACGACGCTAGGCCGGAGCCTCGGGCATCAGGATCCAGAGGATCACGTAGGCCAGGATCCCCGGGAACGCGGCGGAGACGACCGAGACCACCACGTAGAGGATCCGCACGAGCGTGGCGTCCCAGCCGAGCCATTCGGCCAGGCCGCCGCAGACGCCGGCGATCATCCGGTTGTGGCGGGAGCGGCGCAGCGGGGCGGCGGGGCTCACCATTTCAATGGAATGAACGCGCCGCGCGCGGCAAAGGTTCCGCTCAATGCGCCACCTCGGCCGCGGCCCGGGGCGCCGGCGGCTCCGCGGCGTGGGCGCCCGGAGCCTCCGGGGGCAGCTCGCGCGGCTCCAGGATCAGCCGCGCGTTGCGCTGGTGGGTGAAGTAGGCCAGCGCCCACTCGAACAGCACGACGATCCGGTTGCGGAAGCCGATCAGGAAGAAGATGTGGATGCCGAGCCAGGCCAGCCACGCGGGCAGGCCCCAGAGCTTGAGGCCGCGCACCTCCGCGACCGCCGCCCGCCGGCCGATCGTGGCCAGCGATCCCTTGTCCACGTACCGGAAGGGCCGCGTGGGCTGCCCCCGCACCAGGCGCAGCACGTTGCGCGCGGCCTGATCGCCCATCTGGTTCGCGGCCGGCGCGACGCCGGGCACGGGCTTGCCGTCCTGGACCACGCTCGCGAGGTCGCCGGTCACGAACACTTCCGGGTGGCCGGGCACGCTGAGGTCCGCCGCCACCTTGACGCGTCCGGCCTTGTCGAGCGGCGCTCCCAGCGAGCGGCCCAGCGGCGACGCCGCGACGCCGGCCCCCCACAGCACGGTCCGCGCGCGCAGCCGCTCGCCCCCGATGGCGACGCCCTCCTCGTCCACGCCGGTGACCATCGCGCCGGTGCGCACCTCCACCCCGAGCCGCTCGAGCTGCTCCCGGGCCTTGGCGGACAGCTCCGGCGGGTAGGGCGGCAAGACGCGGTCGAGGCCCTCGAGCAGGACGACCCGCGCCCCGCCCGGGTCCATGCGTCGGAACTCGTGCCGCAGCGTATAGCGCGCCAGCTCGATCAGCGTGCCCGCCAGCTCGACTCCGGTGGGACCGCCGCCGATCACCACGAACGTGAGCCACTCCGTGCGCCGGCGCGCGTCCGTCTCGCGCTCCGCGCGCTCGAAGGCGAGCAGCAGCCGGCGCCGGATCAAGAGCGCGTCCTCGAGCGACTTCAGCCCCGGCGCGAAGCGCTCCCACTCGTGGTGGCCGAAGTAGGAGTGGGTGGCGCCGGTGGCCACGATCAGGTAGTCGTAGGCGAGCTCGCCGTCGGCGAGGCCCAGGCGGCGCTCGGCCACGTTCACGCCCGTGGCCTCGGCCAGCAGCACGGTGACGTTCCCCTCCTTGCGGAGGATCCGGCGGAGCGGCGCCGCCACCTCGGTGCCGGAGAGCCCGGCCGTGGCCACCTGGTACAGCAGCGGCTGGAAGACGTGGTGGTTGCGGCGGTCGAGCAGCGTCACGCGCACGCCGGCGCCGCCGAGCCGGCGCGCCGCGGACAGCCCGGCGAACCCGCCTCCGATCACCACCACGTGCGGCGCCGCCACGCCGCGATTGTAGCCCCCGTGCCCACGCCCGGCGCCGCGGAACGGCGAAGGGGAAGGGCGCGTACTATCCTCGCCGGCGCGTGCCCCGCTTCATCCTGTTCGGGCGTGACCACGTGGCGGCGCTGGCGGTCACGGCGGCGGCCGCGGTGCTCCTCGCGCTCCTCGCCCGCCGGGTGGCGGGCCCTCGGGCCGGCTTCACCCTGCGCGCCTCTCTCGCGGCGGCGCTGCTCGCCGCCACGGGTTGGACGCTCCTCGCGTGGTCGCGCGCGATGCCGCTCCGCCTGATCGACCTGCTGCCCCTGCACCTTTGCGACTTCCTGATCCTGGTGGCGGCCTTCGCCCTGCTCACGCGGAGCCAGGCCGCCTACGAGCTGCTCTACTTCTGGGGCGGCGCGGGGACGCTCGTCGCGCTCTTCTCGCCCGACGTGCACACCGGGTTCCCCGACTGGCGTTTCGTGTCGTTCTTCGCCCTGCACGGGCTGGTGGTGGTGGCGGCGGTGGTGCTCACGGCCGGCTTCGGCCTGCGGCCGCGGCCCGGCGCGCCCTGGCGCGCGCTCGCGCTGACCAACGCGTACGCGCTCGCGGTCGGGATCGTGAACCTGACGCTGGGCACCAACTTCCTGTTCCTGTGCCGCAAGCCCGGCGCGCCCACGCTGCTCGACTGGCTGGGGCCGTGGCCGGTGTACATCCTGGCCGCGGACCTGCTCGCCGCCGCGCTCTTCGCGCTGCTCGGTCTCCCGTTCCGCCGCGCACGCGGCCCGGCGCCTGGATTTGCGCGTCCCGCACGCGGTGGATAGATTCGTGCCATGCCGCTGCGCGACCGGTGGAACGCCTTCCGCGCGCGCCGCTCGTCCGGTGCCGCCGCGGCCCCGGCGGTGACGGCAGAGGGCGCCGCCGCGCCCGGCTCCGCGCGGCGCCTCGGACGCGCGCGCATCCTCCTGGCCGCGCTGGTCTGCCTCGCCAACGCGGGCGTGTCGGCCGTGCTGCTGCTGCAGCATCACGGCGACGAGCGCGCGTCGGCCGCGGTGAGCCAGGTGTGCGGCGAGGGGGACCAGAGCGGCTGCGAGGCGGTGGCGCGCAGCCGGTTCTCCGAGGTGCGAGGCCTGCCGCTCGCCGCGATCGGCATCTTCTTCTATGGCGGGCTGGCCGCGCTGTTGGCGCTGGCGGCGCTGGCGGGCCCGGACGGCCGCGCCGGACCCGTCTGGCTGGCCTTCGCGGCGCTGATCGCGGCGCTGGCCGTGGACCTCGTCCTCCTGGGCCTGCAGATGGTGGCCATCCGCGCCTTCTGCCGGTTGTGCCTGATGACGTACGCGCTGACCGTGTTGGCGCTGCTGCTGCTGGCCGGGGTCCGCCGCGAAGGCGGCCTCCTGCGCCAGAGCCTGCGCGCGACGGACGGCCGCCTGGTGCTGGCCGGATCGCTCGTGGCCGCGCTCGCGCTCGGGGCGGCGGTGCTGGCGTCGGAGGTCTCCCTCTCCTACCGCGAGAAGGAGCGCCTGGCCGCGCTGCTCGGCCCCGCCCCGGCCGTGTCGCCGCCCGTGCCTCCGGTGCTGAGCAGCCCCGCCGCGCCGGGCAGCGAGGCTCAGCGCTTCCAGGAGGAGGCGCGCGCCGCCGCGGAGCAGGCCCGGCGGCTGCAGGAGATCCTCGACGACCCGCAGAAGCTGGACCAGTACTTCGCGGACAAGGCCGCGCGCGAATACGCGCAGGCGCCGGTGCAGAAGCTCGCGCTCGACGGCGCGCCGGCGAAGGGCCCGGCGAACGCGCCGATCAAGGTCGCCGAGTACTCCGACTTCCTCTGCCCGTTCTGCCGCAGCCTGGCCGGCGCGTTCGCGCAGTACCTGCCGGCCACGGCCGGCCGCGTGGCGGTGTTCTACAAGCACTACCCGCTCGACCGCGAGTGCAACGCCCGGCTGGACCGCACGGTCCACCCGGGCGCCTGCCTGCTCGCGCGCGGCGGGATCTGCGCCGCCGAGCAGGAGAAGTTCTGGCCGTACCACGACCGCGTGTTCTCGACCGAGCTGCACGAGCCGCAGCTCGCCGACGTGACGCGGCTCGGCGCGGAAGCCGGCCTGGACGTGACCGCGCTGCAGGCCTGCCTGAACGCGCCCGCCACCCAGGCCCGCCTGGCCGCGGACGTGGAGGAAGGCTTCCGCGCGGGCGTGCGGGCGACGCCGACGCTGTTCATCAACGGCAAGAAGCTGCCGCGCGTGAACGACTTCGTGCAGACCGTGGACAAGGAGGCCGCGCGCCTCGGCCTGCCGCCGCTGCCGGCGTCGCGCTAGCCGCCCGCGGCGGCGCCGCGCCGGACCGTTCTCCGGCACCGACCCTGCACCAGCCGTGCTTGACCGCGCCGCGTGCGGGGACGTACGCTCCGGGCACCGCAGGACACCTCTCCCTCCCGGAGGAAGCACATGCATCGTGTCGTTCGCTGGACGGTCGCAGCGGCCGTCGCCGCCACCCTCGCGCCCGCGTCCGCCTTCGCGCTGTGCGCGGTCAGCGCCTGCGCGCCCGACGGCGTGCAGGGGAGCGGGGCGGCGTACCGCGTCTGCATGCCCGAGCCGTCGTGCTGGAACGGCGACCTGATCGTCTACGCGCACGGCTACGTGGACTTCACGCAGCCCCTCGGCATCCCCGAGGACCAGCTGAGCCTTCCGGGCGGGCTGTCGCTGCCCGCGCTGACCAACGCGCTCGGCTTCGCCTTCGCGACCACCGGCTACAGCGTGAACGGCCTCGCCGTGCAGCAGGGCGTGGCGGACGTGCGCGACCTCGTGGACGTGTTCGCGGCGCAGCACGGGGCGCCCGGGCGGACGTACCTGGTGGGGCCCTCCGAGGGCGGCATCGTGACCGCGCTGGCCATCGAGCGCTTCCCGCACGTCTTCTCCGGGGGCATCGCCGCCTGCGGCCCGATCGGGAGCTTCCAGGGGCAGCTCAACTACATCGGCGACTTCCGCGTGGTGTTCGACTACTTCTTCCCCGGCGTGATCCCCGGGTCCCCGACCGTGATCCCGGACGAGGTGATCACGGACTGGGACGCGGTCTACGTGCCGAAGATCAAGCAGGCGGTCGCCGCCGACCCGTTCCGGCGCGACCAGCTCCTGGCGGTCACGAAGGCGCCGTTCGACGCCGCCGTGCCCTCCACCAAGGTCGACACGATCGTGGGCCTGCTCTGGTACAACGCGTTCGGCGCGAACGACGCGACGGCCAAGCTGGGCGGCCAGCCCTTCGACAACCGCACGCGCATCTACCGCGGCTCCACCAACGACCTGCTGCTGAACCTGCTCGTGCGCCGCTTCAGCGCCGACCCGGCCTCGCTGAGCGAGGTGCGCGACAACTACGAGACCAGCGGCCAGCTCGCGGTGCCGCTGGTCACGCTGCACACGACCGGCGACCCCATCATCCCCTTCGGCCACGACCTGCTGTACTCGATCAAGACCGCGGTCACCGCCTCCAGCCCGCTGCACGACAGCCTTCCCGTGGTGCGCTACGGCCACTGCCAGTTCGAGCCGCTCGAGGTGCTGATCGCGCTGATCGACCTGGTCATCAAGGTCGAGGGCGCGGCGCCGCCGTCGCTGGCCTCCGCCGCGGCGCGCACGCCCGACGGACAGCGGGCGAAGAACGCCGTGCTCGAGGCCGCGCGGCGGCTGGGAGGAAAGTGATGGCCCGCCCGTCCGTTGCCGGTCTGGTCGCGGGGGCGCTCGCCCTGGCCCTCGGCGGGCGCGCCTCCGCCTCCGTGGTGACGCGCATGGACGTCGAGGACCTGACCCGTCTCTCCGCGGTGGTGGCGGTGGGGACGGTGGAGTCGGTGGTCTCCGCGCGCGGCGGCCGCGGGGTCATCCACACGGACGTGACCGTGCGCGTCGAGGAGACGCTGAAGGGCGCGCGCGCCCCGCGCGTGGTCCTCCGCCAGCCGGGCGGACGCGTCGGTGCCGACCAGATGGTGGCCTTCGGGATGCCCGAGTTCGCCGCCGGCGAGCGGGTGCTGGTGTTCGCCGCGCGGACGCGGGGGGGCGCGCTCTCCGTGACCGGGCTGTTCCAGGGGAAGTACCGGGTCGTGTCCGAGGCCGGCGTCGAGATGGCCGTGCGCGACGCGGAGGACGGCGCGCTGGTGGTCGGGCGCGCGAAGGCCTCCGCGCCCGCGCGCGAGCGGCTCGACCTCCTGCGCGCGCGCGTGCGCGGGCTGGCCGCCCGCTACCCGGCTCCCGCGGAGACGAGCGCGCCGGTGGACGCCGCCGCACCGGTCGAGGCCGCCGCCGCCCCCGCGTTCACGCTGCGCCCGCTCCTGCCCCTGCGCTGGTTCGAGCCGGACGCGGGGCTGCCGGTCGTGATGCGCTACAACCCCGCCCCGGAGCCGGTGCTGCCGGGCACCACCGCGCGGGCCGAGTTCGTGGCCAGCGTGAACGCCTGGACCAACGTCACCGGCTCCACGATCGTGATGCAGGACGGCGGCAACACCTCGCTCTCCTGCTGGGCGGCCGACGGCCAGAACGTGGTCTCCAACCTCGACCCCTGCGGCCAGTTCGTGCCGTTCGACCCGGTCACCTGCTCGGGCGTCCTCGCCGTCACCGGCCTCGCGCGCCTGAGCCTGGAGACGCGGGTGGTGAACGGCGCCACCTTCCTGCGCCAGCTCGAGTCGGACATCGTGATCAACGCCGGCACCGAGTGCTTCTGGGCGGAGGGCGAGGGCAACTACGGCGAGGTGCTGGCGCACGAGATGGGACACGTGGTCGGGCTCGGGCACTCCTGCGGAGACGCGTTCTCGCCCGACTGCGCCACCAACCCGGAGGCCGACCACGCGCTGATGCGCGCGTTCGCCCACGGGGACGGCCGCGGCGCCACCCCGCAGACCGGCGACATCGACGGCGCGCGCTTCATCTATCCGCCGCCGGCGTTCGTGGACGCGCTGCTGAACCAGGACACCTTCTCCGCCGGGCAGACGCTCGACCTGAAGGCCGACCTGAACGGCACCGCCCGCGCCGACCTGTACCTGCTGCTGGTGGTGCCGGGAGGCACGTTCTACAGCGTGGGCGGCACCGGCGTGCCCAACGAGCTCGTGCCGGCGGCGCGCGACGCGGCGCTCGGGTTCGCCACCGACGTCCCGCTCGTGAACTCGACCATCACCGGCTTCGAGCCCGGCGGCGTCTACACCTGGGTCCTGGGCCTGGTGACGCCCGGAGCGAACCCGGCGGTCGGCACGAACTGGCTGGCCTTCGACGTCGCGACGTTCACGCTGAACCCCTGATCCGCCACCGTAGACCACAATGGTCTATGGACCGGTTCGAGATCGCGGCGCGGCTGCGCGAGATCGGGGCCCTGCTCGAGCTGCAGGGCGGCAACCCCTTCAAGGCGCGCGCCTACGAGCGCGGCGCGCGCGCCCTGGAGGCCTTCGCGGGCGACCTCGACGCGCTGGTGGCCGAGCGCCGGCTCACCACGCTGCCCGGCGTGGGGGCCGCGCTCGCGGGCACCATCGCGGAGATCCGCGAGACCGGCCGCAGCGAGCAGCTCGAGCGGCTGCGCCGGCAGCTCCCGCCGGGCATCCTGGAGCTGAGCCAGGTTCCCCACCTGACGCTGCCGCGCATCCGCGCGCTGCACGAGGCGCTGGGCGTCTCCACGGTGGCCGAGCTGAAGCAGGCCGCGGAAGCCGGTCGCGTGCGCGGGGTGAAGGGTTTCGGGCCGAAGACCGAGGAGAAGGTGCTGGCCGGCATCCGCGAGTTCGAGACCCGCGGCGAGGCCGTGCTGCTCTACGAGGCCGAGCGCGAGGGCGAGGCCCTCTTGGCGTACGTGCGCTCCGCGCCCTGCGTGAAGGACGCCGATCTCGCGGGCGCGCTCCGCCGGCGCACGGAGGTGGTGGACCGGCTGGTGGTGGCGATCGGCACCGCCGATCCGGCCACCGCGGTCGCGCACTGCGCCCGCTACCCGCGCGCGGTGGCGGTGATCGAGCGCGACCTCACCGGATGCACGCTGCGTCTGGCCGCGGGCCTGATCGCGCAGATGCAGACCGCGCCGCGGCCGGCCTATGCCGCGCTGCTGCACGAGCTGACCGGCTCCCCGGCGCACCGTGCCCGCCTCGCCCAGCGCGCCCGCGAGCTGGGCCTGGCCCTGGACCGGCGCGGCCTCCTGCGCGTGAGCACGCGCAAGCGCTGCGTGGTGAAGGGCGAGGCCGACATCTACCGGCACCTCGAGCTGCCCTGGATGCCGCCGGAGCTGCGCGAAGACGTGGGCGAGGTGGAGGCCGCCCTGGCCGGCCTGCTGCCCGCGGACCTGGTCGAGGAGGGCGACCTCCAGGGCCTCGTGCACTGCCACACCGTCTACTCGGACGGCCGCCACACCGTGGAGCAGATGGCACGCGCCGCCGAGCAGATGGGCATGAAGTACATCACGATCACCGACCACTCCCCCACCGCGTCCTACGCGGGCGGGCTCACGCTCGACCGGCTGGAGCGGCAATGGGAGGAGATCGACCGCACGCAGGAGAAGGTCAAGGTGCGCCTGCTCCGCGGCACCGAGAGCGACATCCTCGCCGACGGCTCGCTCGACTACCCGGACGCGGTGCTCGAGAAGATGGACGTGGTGATCGCCAGCATCCACAACCGCTACCGGATGGACGAGGCGCAGATGACGCGGCGGGTGGTGGCCGCGCTGCGCAACCCGCTCTTCAAGGTGTGGGGCCACGCGCTGGGCCGTTACGTGCAGAGCCGGCCCCCGATCGCGGTGCGGATGGAGGAGGTGCTCGACGCGGCGGCGGAGTCGCGCGTGGCCATCGAGGTCAACGGCGACCCGCACCGCCTGGACATGGAGCCGCGCTGGCAGCGCGAGGCGCGCCGCCGCGGCATCCGCTTCGTGATCTCCACGGACGCCCACTCCACCGGGGAGCTGCGCAACGTGCGCTGGGGCGTCGCCATGGCGCGCCGCGGATGGCTGGGCAAGGCCGACGTGCTGAACACCCTCGACGCGGAGGCGTTCGCGCGCGCGGTGCGCCCGTCGTGAGCCGCCTCCGCCGCGCGGCCGCGCCCCCCTCCCGCCTCTTCCTGCTCTCCCCGGCCAACTGCGGCGGCGAGCGCGCGCGGCTCGTGTTCAACGAGCAGGCGCGCTTCGACCTCGCGGTGAGGCTGCGCAGCCCGGAGGGCGCCACGCTCTCCGAGGCGTTCACGTTCATGAGCGGGCTCTACTTCCGCGGGAAGATCGCCTACGCGCTCCACTTCGCGCGGCCGCCGCGCGGCGTGCCCGGCGTGCTGGTCATCACGCCCAACGAGGGCCTGCGGCTGCACAACGAGCGGGTGGACCTGCCGCGGCTGCGGCGGTTCGGCGAGGTGGACATCGCGCGCGACGACCCGCGCTACCGGGGCCCGCTGCTGCGCGACGCGAACGCGCTGGCCGAGCACGTGGACCCCGCCGCCCAGATCGTGCTGCTGGGAAGCATCGCGAGCGGCAAATACGTGGACGTGTTGACCAGCGTGTTCGGAGAGCGCCTGCTCTTCCCTTCCGCGTTCGTCGGCCGCGGCGACATGAGCCGCGGCGGGCTGCTGCTGCGCTGCGTGCGCGACGACCGGGAGCTCGACTACGTGCCGGTGGTCGGCGCGGTGCGCCACGGGCCGCGCCCGCCGCGGCTCGCACCGGTGCGCTGGAAGTGAGCGTCCACCCGGCCCGGCGCAAGGGCGGAGCCGCCCGCCCGGGGTCGCGCCGCGCGGTGCCGCGGGTCGAGATCCCGCGCGGGGTCAAGGACGCCGACGTTTCCCTGGACGGCCGCACCGTCCACCTCACGAACCTGCCCAAGCCGTTCTGGCCGGACCTGGGCCTCGCCAAGCGCGACCTGATCCAGTACTACGCGGACGTGGCCCCGGTGCTCCTGCCCCACCTGCGCGACCGGGCCATGGTGATGAAGCGCTATCCCAACGGCGCGCAGGGCGACTTCTTCTTCATGAAGCGGGCCCCCTCGCCGCGCCCGGAGTGGATCGAGCTGTGCTCGATCGAGCACGAGTCCGGCAACGTGATCGACTTCCCTATGATCCAGGACCTGCCGGCGCTGCTCTGGGTGATCAACCTCGGCTGCATCGACTTGAACCAGTGGTACGCGCGCTGCGACGACGTGGACCGGCCCGACTACCTGCACTTCGACCTCGACCCGGTGAAGGGCGGGTCCTTCGCGCAGGTGGTGGAGACCGCGCTGCTGGTGCGCGACGCGCTCACCGGCCTGGGCATGCCGTGCTACGCGAAGACCACGGGCTCGCGCGGCATCCACGTCTACGTGCCCATCGTGCGCGGCCCGACGCAGAAGCAGGTGTGGACGTTCGCCAAGGCGCTGGCCTCGGGGCTGGCCGCCCTGAAGCCGAAGCTGATCACGGCGGAGTACCGGATCGAGAAGCGGCCGCCGGACCGGGTGCTGGTGGACTACAACCAGAACGCGTGGGGCCGCACGCTGGCCTCGATCTACTCGGTGCGGCCGCACCCGCGCGCGGCGGCGTCCACCCCGGTCACCTGGGAGGAGATCGAGAAGGGCATCCGCATCGAGGACTTCCGCCTCGACAACGTGCCGGCGCGTGTGGCGAAGAAGGGCGACCTCTGGGCGCCGATGCTCGCGGCGAAGGGCCGCTTCAAGCTGGAGAAGTTGTTGGCCGGCCAGGGCTCGCGCGCATCGCCGCCCGGCACGTGAGACGGCTCACCGGATCGACGGTGCGATTGTTATGCGGTTCCCGGCCATCGATCGGAGGCCCAAGATGTCCAGGAACCGTCTGGCGTCGTGGTGGGGGCTGTGCGCCCTGTCCGGCGCCCTCGTGGCTTGCAGCGGCAGCAACCCCCTGGCTCGCGCGCGCCCGGGCGACGACGCGTCCGCGCGCGGACCGGCGGGCGCGGCGGATGCCCGGACGCTCGACGCGGGGGGCGTGGAGAACGTGACGATCTGCCACGTCCCGCCCGGCAACCCGTCCAACGCGCACACCATCACGGTGGGGGCGCCGGCGGTACCCGCACACCTCGATCACGGCGACACCCTCGGCGAGTGCGGAACCGGCGGCGGCTAGAGTCGGCAGACGTGCGCGGCGGCGCGGCGCCCTTAGCGGCTGCGCCGCCGCTACAGTCCTTGAGCGCGCGCGTGCCTGGCGCCGGCTGCAGCGCCTAGACCAGACGGTCGAGCGCCGTGCCATGGGCCGACTGGCGATCCGGTTTCCGCTGGGAGCCCGCTTTGAGCTGCCGGAATATCGTGTTTAGCGAACCGTCGACGCCTAGCGCTTAATGAGCCAACGCGCTGGCTGATGTCATGAATCGAAGCCGACTTGGGCCCTTGGCCGCAGTGCTACTTGTGTTACCTTCTCAGCCGACCAAGTGTTCTACGGACTACTGCGAGTAGCGACCTGGCGGAAACGCCAATCCGAAGGTTTTGCTCAGCGGGATCGACGGCCTGGCGCGCCCAATCAGCACGGACTTGGCGGTGTAGTCGAGCAGTGCGAGGGGGGCGCGCCAGGCCTGCATCATCGCTGCAGGCT
>DATBIZ010000433.1:0-1561 GCA_036556645.1 Vicinamibacteria bacterium
GGCGCGCCCGCCGCCGACCTGCGCCTGGTGCGGATGGCTACGGCGGTCCTGGTGGGCGCGTCGCCGCTGCTCGTGTTCGCGCTGATGCGCGCGGGGGGAGCCTCGCGCTTCGCCGCGGGCCACGGCATGGCGGCGGCGGCCGTGATGCCCGAGGCGGTCTTGGTGCTGGCGAAGGGGATCGCGTGCAACGTGTTCGGGATGTTCGTGACGATGCTCGCCGTGCTCGCCTGCGTGCGGCGCGTCGCGATCCCGGCGCTGGCCGGGCTGCTCGCGGTGGCCTGCCTGAGCCACGCGGGCGCGGCGGTGGCCCTCGCGCTGCTGCTCGTCCTGTGGTGGACGGCGCAGCGCGTGAGCGGGGAGCTGGACCAGCGCCGCTTCGTGGGGCAGCTCGCGGCGCTCGCGGCCGCGGCCGCTTTCGCCTGGCTCGTCTACTACCGCGAGGTCTCGGCGGTGCTGGCGCCGACCGGCGTCCCCACCAACCCGGCGGTGGGCCAGATCCGGTGGTTCCGGGTGGGCAAGATCGCGCAGGACCTGCTGCTCAAGTTCGGGCTGCTTCCGTTGGTGGTCGCCGCGATCGGCCTGCGCGGCGCGGTCCCGCCGGCGCTGCGGGCGCTGGTCTGGTCATGGCTCGCCGTCGGCCTCGGCCTGGCCCTGGTGGCGGTCCTGAGCCCGTTTCCCCTCCGCTTCGAGTACTTCCTGGTCCCCGCGGTGGCCGTCGCCGCCGGCCTCGGCGCCGCGGAGTGGGCGGCCCGGCGCGGCGGGCGCGACCGCGCGTTGACCGTCGTCTGGACGGCCACGTTCGCGCTGCAGGCGCTGCTCGGCGCGCTGCTCCTCCACGACCGGTTCGAGATCATCGCCGTGATCATGGAGTCCCCGCGATGGCCGTTCCCGTTCCGCTAGTCCGACCCCCCCAGTCCGGGCACCGGCTTGACCAGCAGCGCGATGCGCGTCGCCAACTGGTCGGGCGTGAGCGGCTTCGCCACGTGGAGCGTGAACCCCGCGGAGAGCGATTTCGCCCGGTCGGCGGGCTCGTTGTGGACGGTGACCGCGATCGCGGGCGTGCGCGTGGTGCGCTCCGAGGGCAGCTCGCGCACCGCGCGCATGAACATCCACCCGTCGAGCTCCGGATCGGCGAGCTCCAGGTCCGCCACGATCACGTCGGGGTGGTGCTGCTCGAAGAGGAGCAGCGCGATCTGCGCGGAGTACGTGGCGAGCACGCGCGCGCCATGCTTCTCCAGGCCGACCGTCATCACGTCCTGCGTGTCGCGATCGTCCTCGAGGTAGAGCACGGTCAGGTCGTCAAGCATCCGCATGGTCGGCGCTCCGGCGGGAACGACGGCTCGTGCCAAGTTTCCAGTCTAGCAGCCCGTGGTGGAAGTCTGGCGTGGCACCGAGGCGGGCGAGGCGCCTGGATGGCAAGGCGCGACGACCGCGCATATCGGGAATATGTAAGGGAGGAGCAACGCCGCCAGCCGGGATGCCCCGCCCGGGAATTAGGTGACGAATCACGTTTCCAGGGGACTAGTTCCCTTATCTGCTTGGCTCGCTCCGCTCGCCCAGA
>DATBIZ010000434.1:0-6437 GCA_036556645.1 Vicinamibacteria bacterium
TGCCACCCCGTCCAACGCTCCGAACCACCGTGTGCGCGGCGTCACACCGGGAAGGACCACGGGTCGCTACCTTTGCCCGCTTCGAGCGCTTCTGGGCTCGACGCGAGGAAGGGAGCGCGCGCGGATGGCCTGGCGGCAGACCTGGCTGGGGGCGGTGCTGGCGCTGGCGGCCACGCTCGGGACCGCGCAGTCGCGGGCGGGCGCCGCGTCCGCCGAGACGCGCGCCGCCGACGTTGCGGTCGCGGGCGGCTCGGCCGAGGACGGGGCCATCCGCAAGGTCATCGCGGACTATGGCCGGGCGATCGAGACCAGGGACCTGGAGCTGTTCAAGGTGGTGAAGCCCAACCTCACCCAGGACGAGGAACGGCGCACCCGTGCCGCGTTCGACGCGGTGAAGTCGCAGGTGGTCAAGATCACGGTGCTCTCCGTGGACGTGGACGGCGACGCCGCGGTGGTGCGCGTCTCGCGCCGTGACACGATCAACGGCTCCCTGGTCAGCAGCTTCCCGCAGACGTTCCGCCTGGCGCGCGGCAAGGCCGGGTGGGGGATCCAGGAGATCGGGAAGTAGCCCGCGTCAGCGCGGCGCGCGCGCGAGCAGGGACTCGATCTCGCGCTCGTACGGCATCGCGTCCGAGCAGCCGACCCGGCTGACCACCACCGCGGCGGCCGCGTTGCCGGTGCGCAGGCACTCCGGCAGCGGTTTCCCGCGGAAGAGCGCGTACAGGAACCCGGCCGCGAAGCCGTCGCCGGCCCCGATCGTGCTCACGACCTCCACCGCGATCGGCGGCGAGAACGACGATCCCTCGGCGGAATGCGCCTCCACCCCGCGCGCTCCGAGCTTGCGCACCAGCAGCGACACGCCGCCGTCCAGGACGGCGCGGACCTGCCGGGCCGGATCCCGCTCGCCGGTGAGCAGCTCCAGCTCGTCCTCGTTGCCCACCACGACCGCGACCGAGGGCAGCGCGCGCCGCGCCTGGCGGCCGGCCTCCGCGGGCGAGGGCCAGGAGCTGGCCCGGTAGTCCACGTCGAGGACCGTCCTGGCTCCGGCCGCCCGGGCCGCGGCCAGCGTGTCGAGCGTCGCCTGGCGCGAGGGCTCCGCGGCCAGGCTGGTGCCGTTGGTGACGAAGAGCCGCGCGCGCCGCGCGTAGTCCAGCTCCTGGGGGCCCACGCTGACGCGGGTGTCCGCGGCCTCGCGCCGGTAGAACACCTGCGGGAACCGGTCGGGCGGAGACACCTCGGTCAGGCAGAGCGACGTGTTGTACCCGGCGACCCGCCGGACGTGCGTCGTCTCCACGCCCTCCGCGCGCAGGAAGCCCAGCAGGTAGTCGGCGAGCGCGTCGTCGCCGAGCGCGCTGATCATCCCCACCCGCAGCCCCAGCCGCGCGAGCCCCACGGCCATGTTCGCGCTGGAGCCGCCGAGCTTGCGCTCGAAGCGCTCCACCTCCGGCAGCGGCCGGTGGTGCTCGAGCGCGTACAGGTCGTACCCGATGCGCCCGAGGACGACGGCGTCCACGGCTAGCCCTTCTTCCGGCGGCCGCGCCGGCGCGCCTTCGGCTCCTCGGAGAGCACCCGCGCCGCCTCGTCGAGCGAGGCGCCGTGATGGACGATGGCGGTGAGCGCGCGGCACATCGGCAGCGGGTCGCCGTCGCCGGGGAAGAGGAGGTTGCGGCCGATGATCGCGCCGCGCACGTTGGCGCCGGCCGCCATCCCGCGCGCGAAGTCGCCGAGCGTGTCCAGCGGGTTCTCGCGGGCGGGCCCGCCCAGGAGCAGGATCGGCAGCGTGGTCGCGCGGGCCACCCGCTCGAAGCCCTCGCCGTACGGGAACTTGAGCCAGAGGTGCGCGGAGCTCTCACCGAGCGCGGCGCCGATGCCGCACTGGCGGATCAAGGTCGCCGCGTCCTTGGAGGGGTGGAACCCGTCCGGCCCGTGCACCACCCCGAGCGGCTCGAGGAACGCGGCCAGGCCGCGGCGGCCCAGGGCGTTGATCGCCTGCGCGCAGGCCAGGATCGTGCGGCCGGAGGCCGGGTCCTGGGGGTCGAGCCGGTACATCATCTTGCCGCCCTCGGCGCCGATCTCCGCGAGCCGCTCCGCGGTGAAGGACGTGAACGTGTCCTCCATCTCGAAGGCGGCGCCGGCGAGGCCGCCGCGGTTCATGCTGCCCACCAGCACGCGGCCGTCGAGGAACCCGTGGCCGCTCCGGCGGCGCTGCAGGTGGCTCAGGATCAGGAGCTCGTCCAGGACGTCGCTGGTGGCCATCACGCCGTCGAGCCCGGGATCGTCGAGCACGCGGCGGGCGCGCGCGAGCAGCTGATGGCGGTCGCCCATGGCCAGAGCGTCGCCGCGGATCTGGTTGACGCCGCGGCCGGGGTGGTCGAGCGCGAGCAGCACGAGCTTGCCGTCCTCGGCGAGCCGTGCGCGCCGCCGCCGCTGCCGCGCCTCCTTCAGGATCCACTTCGGGTGCTCGACCCGGACGTCGGTGATCTGCTCGAACACGGCGGCGGGCAGCACGTCGGTGGCGGAGAAGGCGGCCGGCCGAGGAGCGGCGGTGGCGTCGGCGGGGCGCGTGGTGGCGGTCACGGGAGTCCTCTCTAGTAGTGGAACCGGCGCCGCGCCACGCCCTGCTCGTAGCGGGCGCGCGCCTCGCGCACGGCGGGCGTGTCGGCCGCCGCCGCCACCGGCACGTCCCACCAGGAGTAGCCGGGCAGCGGCGTGCGCGGCTCGACCGGCAGGTAGACGAGCGTGGTCCGCTCCTCCGCGCGCGCCTGGGCCAGCGCGCGCCGGAGCGACTCCTCGCCGTCGGCGCAGAAGGTGGCGGCGCCGAGGCTCCTGGCGTTGGCCACGTAGTCCACCGGCACCACCGGGCCGGCCAGGCGGGAGGAGGCGGCGTCGCGCGCGCGGAACTCGTTGCCGAAGCCCGCGCTGCCGCAGGAGCGCTGCAGGTTGTGGATGCAGTCGTAGCCGTGGTTGTCGAAGAGCACCAGGGTGAGCTTGCGGCCCTCCTGCACCGAGGTGACGATCTCCTGGCTCAGCATCAGGTAGCTGCCGTCGCCCACCAGCGCGTAGACGTCGCGCTCCGGCTGCGCCATCTTCACCCCGAGGGCGCCCGCGATCTCGTAGCCCATGCACGAGTAGCCGTATTCGGAGTGGTAGTCCCCGGTCGCCTTGCTCTTCCAGAGCTTGTGCAGGTCGCCGGGCAGGCCGCCCGCCGCGTGCACGATCGTGGCGTCCTCGCCCAGCTCCTCGTTGAGCACGCGGATCGCCTCGCTCGCGTGCATCCGCCCGCCGCTCTTCTCCGGGCGCACGATCTTCTGGTAGTCGCGCTCCCAGTCCTCGCGCGCGGCGGTCACCCGCGCGGCGTAGGCGGCCGGCGCCCGGTAGCCCTCCAGCGCGGCGGTGAGATCCTCGAGCACCGCGCGCACGTCGCCCAGGAGCGGCAGCGCGCCGTGCTTGTGCGCGTCGTGCCCGTCCACGTTCACGGCCACGAAGCGCACGCCTTCGTCCTGGAACTGGGTCTTGGAGGCGGTGGTGAAGTCGCCCAGGCGCGTGCCCAGCGTCAGCACCAGGTCCGCCTCGGCCGCGATGCGGTTCGCGGCCAGGGTGCCGGTGACGCCCAGCGCGCCGAGCCCGAGCGGGTGCGACTCCGGAAGCGTGCTCTTGCCGGCCTGGGTCACGGCCACCGCGATGCCGGTCCTCTCGGCGAAGGCGCGCAGCGCCGCCTCGGCCTCGGAGTAGAAGACGCCGCCGCCGGCCACGATCAGCGGCCGCTGCGCCTGGCGCACCAAAGCCGCCGCCGCCGCGAGCGCCTCCCGGTCGGCGCGCGCGCGCGCGATCCGGTACACGCGCGGCTCGAGGAAGGAGGCGGGGTAGTCGTAGGCCTCGGTCTGGACGTCCTGGGGCAGGGCGAGCGTCACCGCCCCGGCGGTGGCGGGGTCGCTCAGCACCCGCATGGCCTCGGGCAGCGCGGCCAGGATCTGCTCGGGCCGGTTCATCCGGTCCCAGTAGCGCGACACCGGACGGAAGCAGTCGTTCACGCTCAGGTCCATGCTGTGCGGCGACTCGAGCTGCTGCAGCACCGGGCTGGGCAGCCGGTTGGCGAAGATGTCGCCGGGGAGGAGCAGCACGGGAAGGCGGTTGATGGTGGCGGTGGCCGCTCCGGTGACCATGTTGGTGGCGCCGGGCCCGATCGAGCTGGTGCAGGCGAACGTCCCCAGCCCCCGCCGCGCCTTCGCGAACGCGATCGCGGTGTGGACCATCGCCTGCTCGTTCTTGGGCTGGTGGTAGGGCAGCTCGGTGCCGCCCTTCTCCTCGAGCGCCTGGCCGAGGCCGGCCACGTTGCCGTGGCCGAAGATCCCGAACACCCCGTTGACCAGCCGGTGCCGCCTCCCGTCGCGCTCGACGTACTGCTGCTTGAGGAACTCCACCACCGCCTGCGCCATGGTCAGCCTGCGCGTCTTCATAGCCCGGGCACTCCTTCCGGCCGCCAGCCCTGCCGCGTCGGGTCGAGCACCCATTCGTGCTCCGGCGTGTAGTGGAACCCGCGGTAGCGGTTCCCCTCGAGGTGGCGCACGACCCAGATGTAGTACATGCCGTACCCGGGCGCCGAGACCTGCGCGTGCGACAGCCCGTCCGTGATCTTCAGGGTGTCGTGGCTCCGCACCTTGAACACGTCTTCGCCCAGCTCGGCGTGGCCGTAACCCTGCGGCAGCGTGAAGCGGTAATGATAGATCTCCGGCTGCACGTGGTGGTGGGGCGGGTAGCTGGACCAGCGCCCGGGGAAGTTCACCACCTCGCCCAGCACCAGGTTCGCCTGCTTGCGGTTGCCGTCGTCGAACACGAGCCGCACGTTGCGGAGGCTGGTGTTCTGCACGAGGCCCCGCCCGCGGAACTCCGGCGCGAGCCCGCCCGGCAGGAAGAGCGCCGGCGCGAAGCGCTCGCGGTTGGCCGCGCGCGCGAGGGCCCACTCGGCGGAGGGGCTGAGCGTCCGCACGCGCACGGGGGTGCCACCGGGCACGTGCAGGACGGTGGGCGGCTCGTCGAACAGCGAGCGGCGGCCCACCCGCGCCTCGCCGCCGTCCCAGGCGATCTCCGCCTCGCCGTCCATGAGCAGCCACGCGCTCTCCTTCGGGTGGGTCTCCTCGAGGGTCGCGCCCTCCCGCGCGCGCAGGATCCCGAAGTCCACGCCGGTGTCGAGCGTGGCCTCGCCCTCGCGCGTGAGCGGGGTGTGGCCCTCGGGGAAGCCGGAGCGGAAGCCGTCGAGCAGCGCGGGCGAGCGCACCTCAGGACCTCCCGAACGCGGCCGCGATCCGCTCCATCCAGCGCGCGTCGGCCAGCGCGTCCTCGACGTTCGGGGAGGGCGGCTCGCCGCTGGCCACGCAGCGGCGGAACTCGTGCAGCTCGGCGCGGAAGGCCTCCTCGTAGGAGACGGTGCGCCGCTCGACCACCAGCTCCTCGCCGTCCATCCGCTCGATCTCCAGCGGGCTCGGAGCGTGCCGCAGGTAGGGGGAGGGGAAGGTCAGCGTCACGCGCTCGCGCGGGGCCACGAAGCGGAGCCGCTCCTCGTAGTGGCGCAGCCCGGGCAGCGAGATCCAGCTCAGCGACACCACGAGGTCCCCCGCGAACCGGGTCAGCGAGCTCTGCGCGAAGCCGCCGCGCCAGACGTGCGCCGAGATCACCTCCTCGGGCTCGCCGAGCAGGCCGCGCAGCGCGTTGACGTCGTGGATCACGCTCTCGAAGAGCACCAGCGCGCCCACGCGCACGGGCAGCGGCGCCTGGGCGCCGACCACCCGGTCCACGCAGCCGCGGAAGGCGCCGGTGGTCACCTTGTCGAGGGTGATCCGGTCCAGCTCCTCCTCGCCGCGCTCGGCTGGCTTCCCCTCGCGCGGCGGGAGCAGCGCGTGGTGCGTGCGGTAGGCGTCGTCGTCCGGGTGCAGGACCGTAACCTCGGCGTAGCGCAGGTCGCGCGCGCGGCGGAGCGCCTCCTTCGTCTTCAGGTAGGAAGGGTCGAAGCGCTTGTGGTAGCCGACCATCAGCGCGCCGCGCCGGCCGCGCGCCGCCCGCGCCACCTCCTCGGTCTCCTCCAGGCTGAAGGCCAGCGGCTTCTCGATGAAGAGATGCTTGTCGCTCCGCACGAGCTCGAGCGCGGCCTCGCGGTGGCAGCCCGACGCCAGAAGCAGCAGCGCGTCGAGGTCGGAGCGGTCCAACAGCTCGCGGTAGTCGCCGGTGCGCGACTCCACGCCGTAGCGGTCGCCCACCGCGTCGAGCACGGGCCGGCTCACCTCGGCGAGGGCGGCGATGCGGAACAGGTCCGGCCGCTCCGCCAGCGTGGGCAGGTGATGCATCTGCGCGATGCCGCCGCAGCCGATCACACCGACGCGAAGGGGGGCGGCCGCCATGGGCTAGATCCCGGCCTTCTCGCGCAGGAACGACCGGCTGCGCCG
>DATBIZ010000435.1:0-4507 GCA_036556645.1 Vicinamibacteria bacterium
GAGCGCCTGTTCCTGATCGAGAAGTCGTGCGCGGGCGTGAACTTCATGATCGCCGCGGTCGGGCTGGCCGGCTTCGGCCTCTCGCGCCGTGCCCACGGGTGGCGAAGCGGCGCGCGGATCGTCGCGCAGAGCCTGGGGCTCGGCTACGCCGCCGCCGTGGTCGTGAACACCGCGCGCATCCTGCTCGCGATGTCTATCGCCTCCGCCGGCCTCGCCTCGGGCTGGTGGACCGACACCCGCATCCACCGCCTGGAAGGCATCGTGGTGTCCTTCGCCGGCCTGGCGCTGCTGGACGCGACGATGCGGGCGCGCCGCGCGGCGCACGCCCCGGAGGCCCCGTGAGGACGGCCATCGCCGGCGCGTTCCGCCGCGCCGCGGGCCCGCTCGCCTGGTATTACGCGGTCGTGGTGGCGGTGCCGGTGCTGAACGGCCGCCCGCTCGAAGGCGCGCTGCTGGAGCACGCGGCGTTCGCGCTGGCCGTGCCGGCCCTGATCGTCGCCGCCGCCGGCGGGGCGCTTGCGCTGGCGCAGGGCGTCGCCGACCGGTTCTGGCACAATCGTGCGAGGGAGGCACCCCATGCGCAGCGTGGCCTGGTCCAGCCTGTTCCTCGCGGGAGCGCTCGCGGTGGGCGCGTCCGTGACGCGTTCGGCGGCGCGTCCGGCCGCGCCCCCGAGCGCGCCGAGCGAGCTGGACCAGCGGGTGCGCGCCTTCCTCGACCGCTCGCGCGGGAGCTGGCGCGACCTGAACGTCCCCGGCGAGGACGGCCGGATCCTGCATGACCTCGTGGTGGCGAAGGGGTTCACGCGCGGGCTCGAGATCGGCACGTCCACCGGGCACTCCGGCGTCTGGATCGCCTGGGCGATGAGCAAGACGGGCGGGCGGCTGACCACGATCGAGATCGACGAGCGCCGCCACCGGGCCGCGCTGGCGAACTTCCGTGAGGCGGGCGTGGCGCCGTTCGTGGACGCGCGGCTCGCCGACGCGCACCAGCTCGTCAAGGAGCTTCCGGGACCGTTCGACTTCGTCTTCTCCGACGCGGACAAGGACTGGTACACGCAGTACTTCAAGGACCTGGATCCCAAGCTGGCGGCCGGCGGGTGCTTCACCGCGCACAACGTGCTGCAGCGCATGGGCGGGATCCGCGAGTTCCTCGACCACGTCCGCGCGCGGCCGGACTACCAGACGACGATCGACCGCACCAGCTCGTCCGGCCTCTCGATCTCCTGCAAGACCCGCTAGCCCGGCGCCTCCCCGTGCCGCCCGGCGACCTTTGAAGGGCGCGCGGGGGTCGTCTATGATCGCGCGTGACCAGGGCCGTTCCCATGCGTGATCGGGCCGCCCCCGCGCGGCATGCGTACTGCTTCAAGGACTTCACCGTGGACCTCGACCGCGGCTGCCTGCTCCGCGGCGACGAGGAGGTGAAGCTCCGGCCCAAGGTCTTCGAGGCGCTCCACTACCTCGTGCTCCACGACAACCGGCTCGTCACCAAGGACGAGCTGATGAAGGCTCTCTGGACGGACGCCTTCGTCACCGACGATTCCCTGGTGCAGTGCGTGGTGGAGCTGCGCCGGGCGCTGGGGGACGAGGCGCAGGCGTGCCTGAAGACCGTGCCGCGAAGGGGCTACATCTTCACGGCGGAGGTCAGGGCCGATGTCCAGCCGGCGGCGGCTCCCGTGGAGGCGCCGGCGGCGGCGGCGCGAGGGCCGCACCGGCGGCGGGTGGCCGTCGCGCTCGTCGCGTTGGCGGTCGCCACGGTCGCCGTGTCCTCGTTCTTGACGTCGAGGCGTCCGTCCGCCGGCGCCTTCACCGACAAGGACAGCATCCTCATCGCCGACTTCGCCAACGGCACCGGCGACGACGTCTTCGACGGGACGCTCCGGCGGGCCATGGCGGTGCAGCTCGGACAGAGCCCGTTCGTGAACGTCTTTCCGGAAGAGCGGGTGCGCGAGACGCTGCGGTACATGGGCCGGTCGCCCGAGGACCGCGTGACGCCCGAGCTGGCGCGGGAGGTCGCGCAGCGGCGCGGGGTCACCGCCGTGCTCGCCGGCTCGATCTCGAGCCTCGGGCGCCACTACGTGATCGACCTGGAGGCCGTCAACGCCGCCACCGGGGAGACCATGGTGCGCGAGCAGGCCGAGGCCGAGAGCCGCGAGAAGGTCCTGGGGCGGCTGGGCGAGGCGGCGGCGCGGTTCCGCGAGAAGCTGGGGGAGTCGCTCGGGTCGATCGAACGGTTCGCGGCGCCGATCGAACAGGCGACGACCCCGTCGCTCGAGGCGTTCAAGGCCTACGACCTGGGCCGGCAGAGGCACTTCAGCGGCCGGTACTTCGAGGCGATACCGCTCTACCGGCGCGCGGTGGAGCTCGATCCCGACTTCGCGATCGCGCACGCCGCGCTCGGCATCACGTACGGCATCGCGCACGAGGACGACCTGGCCGCGCGCTCCTCGCAGCGGGCGTTCGAGCTGCGGGAGAGGGCGAGCGAGCGCGAGAGGTTCTACATCTCGGCCCGTTACTACGTGGACGTGCTCGACGACGGCGAGAAGGCGGTCGAGACGCTGGAGCTGTGGAAGCAGACCTACCCGCGTGACTTCGTGCCCCGCACCAACCTCGCGGCCCGCTACTGCGCGCTCGGACAATACGAGCGCGCGCTGGAGGAGGCGCAGGAGGGCGTGCGGTTGAATCCGGAAGCGGGCGTCGCCTACGCCGCCCTCGCCCACACCACGATCTGCCTCGACCGCTACCCGGACGCCCGGGCCGCGCTCGAGCAGGCGGCGGCACGGCGCCTCGAGCCTCCCTACAGCCAGTACATGCTCTACGGCCTCGGCGTGCTGGAAGGGGACGCGGAGGCCATGCAGCGGCAGGTGGACCGCGTGTCCGGCACGCCGGCCGAGGCGGGGATGCTGGCGTTGCAGTCGATGGCGGCCGCGTCGGGCGGCCAGGTGGCCCGGGCCCGGGTGCTCACGCAGAAGGCCGTGGACCTGGCCGTCGGACGCGAGCTCAAGCAGGCGGCCGGCCTGTATTCGGCCGGCCACGCGCTGTGGGAGGCGGCGTACGGCAACTGCGGTCGGGCGAAGCAGGCGGCGGCACGGGCGCTGGCCCTGACCCGGGGCCGGCAGGAGCTGAGCTGGACCGCGCTCGCGCTCGGCCTGTGCGGCGAGTCGGACCAAACGCAGCGGCTGGTGGAGGAGATGGGCCGCCGCGTGGCCCGGAGCGCCTCCGTCCACACGCTGTGGCAGCCGATGACCATGGCCGCGCTCGCGATCCATCGCGGCGATCCGGGGCGCGCGATCGAGCATCTCCGGCCGGCCGCCCGCGTCGAGCTCGGCGTTGACGCCGCGCTGTGGCCGGCGTACCTGCGCGGCCTGGCCTACCTCGCCCAGGGCGCCGGCGGCGAGGCGCAGGCCGAGTTCCAGCGGGTCCTGGACCACAAGGGCGTGCTCGCGCCCGTGGTCCCCAACCCGTCGGCGATCGTCTTGTACCCGCTGGCGCACCTCGGCCGTGCCCGCGCCGCCGCGCGTACGGGCGCGGTCGAGGAGGGCCGCAGGAGCTACGAAGCGCTGCTGGCGCTATGGAAGGACGCCGACGCGGACACGCCCCTCCTCCGGGCCGCCCGGCGCGAGTACCGTCGGCTCCCGGCCGGCCCGCCACGCTGACGGGATCTCGCCGCCTTCATCCGGCGGCGAGACCCCGTCGGGCCGGCATCAGGACGGGAAGTCCTTGGAGTTGAGGTCCACGGTGATCATGAAGCCGTTGGTGCCCTTGAACTCGAAGGCGTTCGGCCCCGTCCGATAGGCCTCGACCTCGTTGGGCATCATGATGAAGCCATCGTTGCGGGGCGCGCCCCAGTACCTGAGGTTCCGGAGCACCACCGGTTCGTCCGTCATCCCCTGGAACCGGCGGAGCTTCACCTCCGCCGTCCGTCCCCCGTCGAGCAGCGCGTGCGCGCCGTCCTTGTCGAACTGCCACTTGTCGATCGACGCCTCGACGGTCTTGAAAGACTTCCACTTGACCGGGAAGATGCGGCCCGCGACCATGCCGATCGCCTCGCGCTGGGCCTGGCTCAGCGTCTTGTCGAAGTAGAGGACCCCCCAGTCCAGCTCGCCGTCGCCGAAGTCTTCCCCGAGGTCGGCAACCACCCAGAACTTGGCGCCGTCGAGCCTGGTCGCGCCGTGGTAGCCCTTGTTGATCCGGTAGGCGAGGTTGGCGCGGCAGAAGTGCTTGGCGCCGTGTCCCTCGTGGCCGGCATGGCCGGCCGCCGCCGCGCCCGCGTGGCCCGCCGGCTGCCGGTTGAAGTAGCACTGGCAGAACATCGGACAACTGCAGGCCTCGATCGCGGTGAGGTTTGCGGCCCAGCTCGGCGCCTCGCCGGCCGGGCCCGACACGGCCAGGCCGGTCCCCGCGAGTGCGGCCCCCAGGGCCGCGAGCAACGTGTAACGCATCCTGTCTCCCTCCGTTCGTGTCCCAGGCGGGGCCGTGCCGGCCCCTGGTCATTGCGGAACGCCCCAAC
>DATBIZ010000436.1:0-2500 GCA_036556645.1 Vicinamibacteria bacterium
CCCTCGCGCGCGCGCTCCTCCAGCTCCTCGCGGCCGTGCGGGTCGGCGAGCACGCGGCGGTACTGCTCGAGCGCTTCGGCCCGCTCGCCGGAGACGTCGAGGGTCTCCGCGCGCAGCAGCCAGCTCCACGGTCGCAGCCACGCGGGCTCGACGTCGCGCGCGCGCCCGAGGTCGTCGATGGCGCGTCGCGCCGCCTCCTCGCGGCCGTGGCGCAGGTCGTCCTCGGCCACTCCCAGGGCCGCCTCGCGCGAGCGGGGCCACAGCCGCAGCGCCTCGCGGTACGCGTCCACCGCGTCGCCGTCGCGCCCGGCCTCGCGCGCGCGGCGCGCGTCCGCGATCAGGTGCAGCGCGCGCACCTCGTCGGGCGGCATCGGCCGGGCCACCGCCTCCTGCGCCTGCTTGCGGAGGCCGCGGTCCGGGCCGTCCGCCGCGCGCCGGTAGTGCGCCTGTGCGCCGTCGCGGTCTCCTTCGAGCTCGAGCGCCTGCCCGAGCAGCAGGCGCGCGCGCTGCCCGGCGGCCGGGCCGGCCGCCCCGCCGTCGCGCGCGGGCAGCAGCACGCGGCGCGCCTCGGCCGTGCGCAGGTCGCGCAGCAGCGACTCCCCGAACGACAGGCGGGCCAGCGGGGCCGCGGCCCCGCGCTGCGCGGGCGGCCGCCGCTCCTCGGCGACCATGAGCCGCTGGGCCACCCGCGCGCTCTCCGCGTACAGGCCCACGCGGTCGCGCAGGTGCTCGGCCAGCTTCAGGGTCCAGAGCGGCCAGCCGGGATGGCGGCGGGCCAGCTCGCGGATCTCGGCCAGCGCGCGGTCGGGCCGCCGCTCGTACCAGGCGTAGATCTCGTAGAGCTGCACCTGCACCTCGGTACGGTGGAGCTCCGCGCGCTCCCTGGCCTCCTCGATGGCGGCGAGCCCGCGGTCCCGGTCGCCTCCGGGGATCCGCGCCAGCAGGCGCAGCAGCTTCAGCACGCGCGGCAGCACGTCGGCGTAGTAGTCGTACAGGCCGAGCCCGAACTCCGCCTCCCCGTTCGCGGGGTCGAGCCGGCGCACCTCGAGCAGGTCCGCGCGCATCCGGGCCGCATCGCGCGCGGCGTCGCTCCGGCGCAGGCGGTACATGTGATGGCGGCTGGCCACGCCCCAGGCGCCGCCGCGCGCGAGCAGCGCGCGCGCGTCCTCGGGTTGGGCGCGCAGGCGCGCGTTCGCCAGCGCGACCGTCTGCGCCACCCGGCGCTCCAGCTCCTTGTCCAGCGGCGTGACCTCCGGCCGCTGCTCGACCTTCCACACGAGCGCCAGCGCATCCACGTAGGCGGGAAGGGGATCGGCCGGATGCGCCGCCACCAGCGCCGCGGTCGCCGCCAGCGCCTCCTCCATCCGGCCGTCGTACAGGAGGTCGAGCGCCTCCCGGCACTCCACTTCCGTGGGCACGCTGGCCGCGGCGGCCAGCAGCGCCGCCGCGAGCAGCCCGCTCACCGGAAGCGCGTGCGCAGGGAGGCGCGCGCGGCGTGCCGGTCGAGCCCCAGCCGCAGCAGGCGGTCGAGCAGCTCGGGATACGGCAGGCCGGTGGCCTCCCACATCTTGGGGAACATGCTGATCGAGGTGAAGCCGGGTATGGTGTTGATCTCGTTGATCAGGGGCCGCGAGGTCGGGCGCTCCAGCAGGAAGTCCACGCGCCCGTAGCCGCTCGCGTCCACGGCCTGGAACGCCTTCACCGCGAGCGCGCGCACCTCGGAGGTGAGCGGCTCGCCCAGCGTGGCCGGGATGCGCAGCTCGGTGCGGCTGTCGGCCGAGTACTTCGAGTCGTAGTCGTAGAACTCCCGGTCGGGGATGATCTCGCCCGGGAGCGAGGCCTCGGGCCGCTCGTTGCCGAGCACCGACACCTCGATCTCTCGCGCGTCCACCCCGGCCTCGACCACGACCTTGCGGTCGTAGGAGAACGCGTCGTCGAGCGCCCGCGCCAGCTCCTCGGGGCGCTTCACCTTCCCCACGCCCACGCTGGATCCCATGTTCGCCGGCTTGACGAACAGCGGCAGCCCCAGCGCCTCGATCAGCTCCTTCTCGCGCTCGCGGCCCTCGGCCCGCCCGCGCAGCACGCGATACGGCGTCTGCGGCAGGTCGGCGGCCGCGAACAGCGCCTTCATCAGCTCCTTGTCCATGGCCGCGGCCGAGGCGGCCACGCCGGAGCCGACGTACGCGACCGCGGCCAGGTCGAGCAGTCCCTGCATCGTCCCGTCCTCGCCGTAGGGACCGTGCAGCACGGGGAAATACACGTCGGGCCGCGCGATCTCGCGCGCGTCCTGGAGCCGCCGCAGACGCCCGCCGTCGCGCGGGCTCGGCACCACGAACACCGCGGTGCCGCCCTCCGGCCGCGGCGCGCGGCCCTCCTGCAGCCACCAGCCGCCGTCGTGGTCGATCAGCAGGGGCAGCACGTCGTGCCGCGCGGCGAGCCCCTCGGCCACGGACACCGCCGAACGCACGCTGACCTCGTGCTCGCCGGAGCGGCCACCGAA